>JAPLKA010000115.1 GCA_026388315.1 Pseudomonadota bacterium
TCGAAAACAGGTCTCATACAAAAACAATGTCTGATTATACGGACCGGGATTACATGCTCTTGCTGGAGATGTATCAGGAGAGGATCCGCGACCTCAAAAAGGACAAAAGATTCAAATATACACAGATATTCAAGAACCACGGTGAGCTTGCAGGCTCATATATCCTGCACCCCCATTCCCATGTCCTCGCAACAACTGCTCTGCCCCAGAGGATTGAATTGGAGCTTACGCAATCAAAAACACATTATATGCAAAAAGAGCGGTGTCTTTTTTGCGATATTATAAGCCAGGAGACGAGTCAAAATAAGCGAGTGGTGAGCATAAATTCGAGTTTCATATCTATTTGCCCATTTGCCTCGAGATTCCCCTTTGAAGTTTGGATACTGCCGAGGTTTCACGACAGCAGTTTCGAGGATCTCTATGACGAAGGGACAAAACAGGAACTTGTCAGCATGTTTTCAGATATAATGAAAAGAATAGAAAAATTAACCAATGCATATACAATTGTTATACACTCATCGCCAAATATCGTTGAGATTGACACTCAGGATGAGGAATATTTACCGGTTACCGAACATTTTCACTGGCATATCGAAATACTCCCCCGAGATTTCAGGACCTCCAAATATAAAAGAGAAGATGAATTTTATGTCATACCAACCACTCCCGAGGAGGCTGCAAGGGCCTTGAAGGAAGAAAAGGTTTAATTTTCATTTTTCTTAAAATTGTTCTTGACAACTTAAACCACTATATATAGTATAGAGATGTTGTATACACACTAAATATGGGGGTTATTTCTATCTATACGTATAAAATTCAATACATTGTTTTTTGTAATTCTTAATCATTAAAAGGCACTTATGATTTTGAAAAGGGGGTATTAATGGAAACAACTGATCTAAATCTTTTTGTAAGGACATCGGAAGAAACCATATTAGACTGGGACAGGTCGAAAATATCCGATGCCCTGGTCCGCGAAACACTGATCGACTCGGACACGGCAAACGAAGTAAGCAGGGAAGTTGAGAAAATGATAAGGAAATCAGGCATTAAGGTCGTGACCGCCCCCCTTATCAGGGAACTGGTAAACGCAAAACTCATCGAAAAAGGATTGGAGAGTTCGCGGAAGATGCACACAAGACTTGGTATGCCTATTTATGATGTGGACAACCTTATTCTCCATCCGAATAAGGAAAATGCCAATGTTCCCCATGGGCCGGAGGCCACAAATCTCACGCTCGCCGAGAGGATTAAAAAGGAGTATGCCTTACTGTCCGTATTCTCACAGGATGTTTCCGATGCCCACATGAATGGTGATATCCATTTACACGATCTCGGTTTTATCGACAGACCCTATTGCAGCGGTCAATCCCTTGAATATATTAAAAAATTCGGGCTCAATTTGCCCCACTCCCTCTCAATGGCAAATCCCGCAAAACACCCTGAAGTGCTCCTTGCCCACCTCATCAAGTTTTCAGCAGCATTGCAGAGCAATTTTGCAGGCGCAATAGGCTGGGACGCAATCAATATATTTTTCGCCCCATATCTTGAAGGGATGAGCGACGACGAAGTAAAACAATTAGCACAGATGCTCATATTTGAATTTTCCCAACAGGCCGTAGCAAGGGGCGGGCAGGCAATATTTTCCGATATCAACATATACTGGGAAATCCCAAAACACTTTGTAGATACGCCCGCTATAGGCCCGGGTGGAAAGTTTACCGGCAAGACCTACGGTGAATACGAGAAAGAAGCCCAGAGGTTTGCATGGAAATTATTCGAGATCTATAAAGAGGGTGACGGTTCGGGAAGACCTTTCTTCTTCCCGAAACCAATCGTTCATATTACAGAGAAATTCTTCCATACCCCGGGTCATATGGATTTTCTCTACCATATTTCCGATGTAGCCTCCGACAAAGGGAATACATATTTCGTTTTTGACAGAGGCGAAACAGCCAAAATCTCCGAATGCTGCAGACTCAGCTTCAAACTGGAAGAGAGTGACCTCCTCGATGCAAAAGAGCCATGGAGGATGAGATACTGTGCGCTGCAAAACGTTTCCCTGAACCTCCCCAGGATAGCCTACCTCGCACATGGCGACGATGCAAAGCTGTTCAACCTTATTTCAGAGAGGTTTGAGCTTGCCGTCAAGGCCCATAAAGAAAAGAGGTCTTTCCTGGAAAAACTGCTTTCCTTAGGCGAAGACGGGCCCCTTTCCCTCCTCACCATGAACAGGGATGGCATGCCATACCTGAGATTTAACCTTGCCTCCCATCTCATCGGCATGGTTGGTCTCAATGAGATGGTGCAGATTCATAAGGGGGAAGAGATGCATGATTCCACGAAGGCCTTAAAGTTTGGTCTCAGGATCATTGCGCATATGAACCTGCTCACAGATAAAATCAAGAGAAAGGAAGGCATCAAGGTCGTCCTCGAGCAGACGCCGGCAGAGAGTACGAGTTACCGTTTCGCAAGGCTCGATTTACGGTATTTCTCGCCTGCCTCAGGGAGGGTTGTTAAAGGTGACGTAGCTTCCGGAGAGGTATATTACACAAACTCCACGCACCTGAATGTAAAAAACCATATAAACCCCATCGAAAGGGTCACGAATGAAGGTATCTTCCATCCCCTGATAGAGGCAGGCTCGATCTCTCATGTATGGCTTGGTGAGGCCCAGCCGTCAAAGGAAGCAATAGCGGACTTCGTTATAAAGACATTTAAACATACAACGAACGACCAGATAGCCTTTTCACCGGAATTTACCACATGCAACAAGTGTAACAGGACATCAAGGGGTCTTTTGGATACGTGTGTATACTGCGGCTCCGGAGATGTTGATGGTATTACGAGAATTACAGGTTATTTTACTAAGGTTTCGAGTTGGAACAAAGGCAAGCTCGGTGAGTTGAAAGACAGGTACCGAAATAATGAATTTTTCTTTGAAAAACAGGAAAAGGCAGTGAATGAATAAAATATAAGGGGGATTTAATGGGTACAGTAAAAATTTTCTATAAAGATGATTGTCCAATGTGCCCTATGGCAAAACGGTTGAAGGACAATTTGCAGGAAAATAATGTGGATGTCCATTACTATAACGTAGAAACAGCGGATGGCCTTGCTGAAGCGACATTTTACCGGGTCCTGGCCCTTCCCACGATTCTTGTTGAAGACGAGATGGAAAACGGGCTTGGAGAATGGAGGGGCACTGTCCCCAAAGTGGAAGAGGTTTTGCATGTCGTGCAAGGACTATGATTTCCCGATAAAAGGTTTTATAGATACAAGCTTTATTGACTGGAAGGGGCAGCTTTCATCGGTGATATTCACCGGTGGATGCAACTTCAGGTGTCCCTACTGCCATAACAGCAGTATTGTACTCCATCCGGATCGGTTAGAAGACGTACCCCTTGAGTATGTCGTCTGTCATTTAAGGAAATACAAAAACTGGGTGGAGAGTGTGGTCATCACAGGCGGTGAGCCCACAATTAATATGAATCTCTTCTCCATCATAGGGCAATTAAAAATCGAAGGCATAAAGATCAAGCTCGATACGAACGGTTCGTCGCCTTCTATCATAAAAGGGCTTGTTAACGACGGACTGATCGATTATATCGCTATGGACATAAAAGGTCCGGTTGATCGGTACAAAAGGTGGTGCGGTGTTAACGTTGACCGGAAGAAGATCGAGGAAAGCGTACAATTTATTTTAGAGGGAAATGTAGATTACGAATTCAGGATGACGGTTGTTCCCTTCCTGCACAGAGAAGATGATATATATGAAGTGGCAGATTACATCGGGGATGCAAAAAAATTCTTTATTCAGGAATTTAAACCTAATAATACGCTCAATCCCGCATTTTCAGACATCAAACCCTTCTCACCTGAGAAGATGCAAAAAATAAGGCAGCACGTGTCGAATCAATTAAACATCGCCAGCCAGGATTTACAGATCAAAAAAGGCTGAATAACGGTTTTGTGGTTACTTGCCTGTCCAGAACCAGTGTATTGAGTAAATGATCAGAACAACAAGAACGGCGAGAGCGGTAATGATGGTTTCCCATTCCCACCGGTGGAGCTTTACCGTTCTCTTCCAGCCACAGTTACTGCAATGCAATACCCTCCTTCCAAAAAACTTGAGAAACCATTCCTTGGGGTTCCATCTCTCGCTCTGCATCAATTTCGATTGACTGCATGACGGACAGGGTGGAGAAGAGGACAGGAATACAAGAATGTCAGACAGGGAATTGATCCTTTCTGAAGCAGTATAAAGGTCCCTTCCTATATCGGTGAAGTCAGCAAAAAAATTAACAGAGTCCATTTTATAGCCTTTTTTTATGGATGCTTTTAATTTTCCTTTCTGATCTTTTTCCGTACCATCAGGGGGCATAGCTGTATTCTTTGTTCCAGGTATCATGTTCACACATCAAGGTATCCCATCCGGGTCTGCATGTCAATACAGTATTGAAGGTATTCTCTGACAACCTTTTTTGGATGATAGGCACCGGAATGGCCATCACATAACATGTCTGCATTGACACCGAGTAACTTGTCCATGGATTTTACCCATGCAACGGGGTCGCAATCAAATTCTTTAAGCAATGGCGCCCCGATATCCTGCACAAAAAGGATTCTTTTCCCGCCAATGTCAAGATAAAGCGAGATAGACCCCGGTGAATGGCCGGGTGTATGCAGCCAGACCATTTGCTGAGTGCCACACGGGATGTTACCTTCTTCGCCATAAAGTTTTTTATCAATGGGAAGAGGTTGGAAGTCGATTTCGAAACAGAAGGCTGCGGTGAGGCGGGGATCGGCCCTCTCAACAATTTCAGCGTCGAGGTTGTGCATGATGAGACGACTGCCGAAATGGGATCTGAAAAGGTGTGCACCACCGGCATGGTCTACGTGGCAGTGGGTAAGGATTATTGTTGTAATCTTTGCAGGATCAAAACCAAAAGATTCAATGTTCCGGACTATATGCTCGAAGCCTGCCCCGGAACCGCTGTCGATGAGGATAAGCTCGTCAACATCGAGGAGGCATACAATCCCATCCTTAATGCTGCTTATGGTGGGGCCACCTACCTGATATATTTCATCTGTTATCTTTATTGGTCCTGAATAGCGCATATGTAAACCTATTTAGGCTGAAGGGGGAAGGCTGAAGGTTTTTACCTTTCACCTTTTACCTTGCCCCTTTCCCATAATCAACTTACTCAACTGCATCTTTCCCCTCCCCCTTTCATCCCATTTCGGATTGCGGATTTCGGATACTATTCACTATTCACTGCCTTTCCTCTTTCCCCTTTCCAATAAACCAGTCTATCATGCTTCTTGCGACGCTGATTTTACCAGGAACGAGAGGGAGGTTGTCGCAATCAAACCAGCGTGCATCAACAATTTCTGACTCATCAATCCGAATATCACCACCGGCATATTGGGCAGTAAAGGCAATCATGAGGGAGTCAGGGAAGGGCCACGGCTGACTGCCGAAATAGCGGATATCTTTAACGTCAATGCCCACTTCTTCTTTGATCTCCCGTTTTACAGTATCTTCCAGTGTTTCTCCGGGTTCGACAAAGCCTGCAAGAACGCTGTACATCTCCTCGTCTTTAAAACGCTGCGCACGGGCAAGGAGTATACGATCGCCCCGTGAAACAAGAACTATGACAGCAGGGGAAATGCGCGGAAAGCTTACATGTCTGCATACCGGACACTTTTTGGCACGTTCATCGCTCTTGTTTTCTGTTTTTGACCCGCACTGGATACAGAATTGGTCAGTTCTGTCCCAGTCAATGATGTGGACAGCCCCTAAGGTTACTTTGAAGAGGTCTTCGTCTAAGTGATTAAATATTCCCCATATGCCGTGGAGAGCCATTCTTTCAGGTATTTCTGCTGTTTCTCCGATTTCAGCGGTATAACAATGCTGCCCATAATGTGTTCCCAGATAGAACTCACGGAGAGGTACAAATCCCAACTCGCTTATATCAACGAGTACTGGAATCGATACCCTGCCGTCTTCCACATTCACCAGCAGTTTTTTTCCGCATACAATAAACCAGAGGGCGGGGTCATCCTTTTTCGCAGGAGATATCACCGATGAGATAAATGTCTCTGTCATAATTGAGAGAACTTTATCTGTTTCATAAAACAAAGTCAAGCAAAGGGCAGGCTATGCGCATGGTGTATCAAATCGGTTACACTTAAAATTATGGCATTAAGGGCAATGATTTTTCATGTGTTGATTTTATATCTCTTCATCTTTTTGTAGAGGAGTGTCCTGTGAATGCCCAGCAAATCTGCAGCACGCGCCTTGTTGTTGTTTGAAGCGGAGAGGGCATCCATAATGGCATCCTTCTCGGCCGAGAAGGTGATATTTCTCAGCGATGCATCGGCCGTAGCCTGTAAAATCGTCTTCCTGTCCAGCAGATAGAAAGGCAGATCGGAAAGCTGGATTGTGTCCCCGTCATTGAGAGACAGCGCCCGTCCAAGAACATTATAAAGTTCCCTCACATTCCCTGGCCATTCGTAATTTACAAAGGTGTCTTCCACATCTTTATCAATTGTTAACACCGGACGGAGAAATTCTTTACACATCTGCTTTATTATAGTGTGAGCAAGGGGGAGTATGGCGTCTTTTCGCTCTTTCAAGGGCGGGATATGAAGCCGTATTACATTCAAACGGTAAAAAAGGTCTTTTCGGAATTTTCCGTTTTCTACCATTACTTCGAGATTCTGGTTACTTGCTGCAATAAGCCTGAAATTAGAATTGATATATGAAGTGCCTCCAACGCGCTCAAATTCCTTTTCTTCAAGGACACGGAGAAGTTTTGGCTGGATTTCAGGGGGAAGGTCGCCAATTTCATCGAGAAAGATTGAACCATGGTGGGCAAGTTCAAATTTGCCGGGCTTTCCGCAGTCCCTTGCCCCTGTAAAAGCGCCCTTTTCATAACCAAAGAGTTCTGATTCAAGGAGATCTTTTGGAATTGCAGAGCAGTTAATCCTTACAAAAGGATAGAGCCTGCGGTTACTGGCATTATGTATGGCCTGGGCAAACATCTCTTTCCCCGTACCTGATTCACCGGTAATCAGCACGGGAAGGTCGGTAGATGCTGCCTTATGGGCAGCTTCCTTCAGGAGCTTCATGGAATTGCTCACACCGATAATGCTCTCAAAGGTATATCTGGTGGAACGAAGAGAGATAAGCTCCTGCTCATAGTGTTGCACCTTTGATTCAAGAATGCACAATTTTTTTGCAAGCTTGCTCACATCACGGACATCTTTAAACATGACCTGCCCGAATACAGCGATGATTTTTCCATCTTTCTTAATGGGGATGCGCTGCACCACCATCTCCTGACCTTTTATTCTGTGAAGCTCCATGATTTCCGGTTTTCCTGTCTTTGCCACAATGTGCATACGGCTGTTTTCCACAACCTCTGTTGTATGTTTTCCTATCTGCTCTTCAGGGTTTATACCGAGAAACTCACCATAGGGTTTGTTGAAATAAAGGATGTATCCGTCCGGATCGGTTATTATTGCGCCGTTATGAATACTGTCCAGTATGAGCTTAAAAAGTTCTAACTGACTTGCTGTATCTTTCAAACTGAGAAAATATGAATAGAGGTCGCGTTTTTTTTCTCCTGAATTCTCCAGGAAAATTGTTTTGCCCATATGTTCTCCTTTTGTATATAATATACTTTATCTGATACACTACATGTAGCAAATTTGCAACAACTATTTACCTTAAACAATCATCAAACATGTGTTCGCTACCCCCTCTTCTTTGTCATTCCGCCACGAAGTGAGGGGCCCCGATTTAAGGTAACATATTGATATTATTAAATTGCAGCTTCGGTGCACTCCTCACAATGACCATTAAGTTCATTTTTGCGTAATTGGCAATAACCAATTGGCATAAAAGTTGCTATAATTATTGTATCCAAAAACAAAATAAAAAAAAGGGACAGACAGGGACAGACCATGAAGATTAAAGAACCAAAAATCAAACAGGAAGATATACTTGTTTTGATTGACGATAATTTTAATCCCCATAACGTGTGCATCATCACAGGGGTGGGGAGCGGTATCGGAAGGGCTACTGCGATAGCTGCTGCTGCTAATAATCTGATTGCCGTAGGACTTGATATTGATGAAAACGAGGGAAGGAATACAGAAAAAATGATCCGGAAGATGGGCGGCGAAATGGCCTTTATAAAAACCGACCTCACCAAAGACGAAGATATTGAAAATGCAGTACGAGAGGCTGCAAAGATTGGTTCTATTAAATATCTTGCAAATATCGCCGGTATCCAGCATATCGACTCAATAGAAAATTTCCCCATGGTAAAATACGATCTCATGATGAGTCTCATGGTTCGTACACCCTTCTATCTATCAAAACTGATTATTCCCCATATAAAAAGAAGCAGCGAAGGAACAGGCGCCATTGGAAACATGTCTTCCATTCATGGCCATATCAGCACGCTCAACAAACCGGTATACAATATTACAAAATTTGCCATGAGGGCGCTCAGTCAGTCAATTGCAGCAGAAGGAAACGGGAATATCCGTTCTTTTTCAGTGAGTACCGGCTTTGTGAAAACTAATCTTGCACTGGGGCAGATTCCTTCCCAGGCGAAACAGCGAGGCATTACAACTGATGAGGTTGTTCATGACGTAATGTTGGGGAAATCAAGGGTGAAGGAGATGATGTCACCCATTGAGGCAGCAAATTTGTTTATATTCGGCTTTTCGCGCTACTCCAATTATCTTGTCGGAGGAGACTTATTGTTCGACGGTGGGGTAGTCCTTACATATTAACGTTAAAAAAATAAAAGGAGGGAGTTATGAAGTTCAGAAAAGTATTTATTGGTGTTTTTGTTTTATTGATGGCCGGAATTTTCTGCGTAAGCAGCATACAGGCCGCAGACCCTTATAACCTTGGTGTTGCACTCGGTTTTACCGGCACAGGAACACTCTACAGCAAAGACCAGATGGAAGGCATCCAGGTTGCAGTAGATGAAATTAACGCTAAAGGCGGATTTTTGGGGAAATACCCCGTAAAACTTTTCCAGCAGGATACCCAGACAAAGCCTGATGTGGGCGTCCGGACCGTAAAAGACCTTATTCTGCGGGATAAAGTCCGTGCAGTCATCAATGATTACTCAAGCGCAGTAGCCGTTGCGGTAAAACCAATCTGCAGAGAATATAAGGTAATCCACATCGCAGCCATCAGCAACTCGGAAAATATTACAAAGATTAACTACAGTCCCTATACCTTCCAGGTTGTGCCGAACAGTTACATGCAGGCAAAAGCAGCGTCCTACGCCGTTGCCCAGCTGGCAAAAAAGAAAGGATGGAAGGAATATGTGACCCTTGCCTCAGACTATGAATGGGGGAGATCTACACAGGAAGAAGTTGTGACAGACCTTAAAAAGGTTGCACCTTTTCTGAAAGTGAAAAAGGAATTATGGCCGAAACTCGGAGAGACCCAGTTTGCCTCCTTTGTCACAAGCATTATGTCCATGAAGCCTGATTTTGTATACGCATGTCTTGCCTCCAAGGATAATGTGACCTTTACCGAACAAGCAAAACCCTACGGTTTTTTTGACAAAATACCCTATGTGGGGAGCATGCAGAGCGTAACAGAACTAATCACCGAAGCAAAGACAATGCCGCGGGGTCTCGTAGCAATCAGCCGTGCGCCCTTCTTCGCCCACATGGATATACCCATGATGGCAAACTTCGTGAAAAACTACAGGGCGAAATACAAAGGTAAGTATCCCAGCGACTGGGCAGTAATGGGTTATGATGCAGTCTATGCGTTGAAACAGGGTGTTGAAAAAGCAGGCTCAATCGACAACGACAAGGTAAAAGATGCAATGAAAGGTCTTGCTGTGGACCTGACCAGGGGCAAACTCCAGTTCAGACCTATTGATAACCAGCTTCGTTGCTCCTCTTATGTGGGTATTGTGAGAGATGACCCGAAATATCCATTCCCGATCCTCGCAGAGCTTATAGAGATTAAGGCTGCTGACAGCGAACGCCCGGAGGCTGAAATTGTAGCTGCAAGACAGGCCGAGAAAAAATAACGTAACATAAAAGGGTAAATCCTATGGAATTAACTTTTCTGTTTTCGCAGTTCATGAGCGGTTTGACCTATGGTTTGATGCTGTTCCTCGTTGCGTCAGGACTCTCTCTTATCTTTGGCGTAATGAACATCCTCAATTTTGCCCACGCTACATTCTGGTTGATCGGTGCGTATATATGTTTCACCTTCTGGAGCTTGATGGAGGCGCACCAGTTTGCCCTGTGGGTCAGCATCCCGCTTGCTGCACTGGCAACGGCAGCCTTCGGGTGGGTTTGCGAGGTTGTTCTTATCAAAAGGATATATAAGAGAGAACTCCATGAGCAACTCCTCATCACCTATGCCATGGCGTTAATCCTTGGCGATTTAATTAAGATCATATGGGGGCCGACGGACAGACTCATTGTCCGTCCCTCCATCATTCAAAAACCCATTCATCTTTTCGGAGCCCCCATCGATTCATATTTTATCTTTGTGATCCTCATAGGTTTTGCTGTAGCTATAGGGCTCTGGTGGTTTTTGAAATACACAAAATACGGCCACATAGTTAAGGCGGCTGTTTTCAGCAGGGAGATGGTGGGCGCCCTCGGGATCCCTATCCCGAAGATCTATACCTGGGTCTTTACATTGGGAATTTTCATTGCAGGATTGGCTGGAGGTGTCCAGTCGGCAATCGGTTCGGTGACGCTGGGTATGGATACCAATATCATCATCCAGGCCTTCTGCGTTGTAGTTATCGGGGGCTTTGGCAGCCTCATGGGGACACTGGTGGGGTCACTCATAGTCGGTGAAGTTTTCTCCTTTGCGATTCTCTACTGGCCTGACGGCGCAATGGTTCTCATCTTCGTTATTACTGCAGCAATTCTCATTGTAAGGCCGTGGGGACTCTTTGGAACACCGTTGAGGGCATAATATGGACAAGAAAAATAGTTTTCTAAAACGATTCCGGCTCCATGCAGGCCTCTTCCTTGTAGCGCTTATTCTGCCGTTGGTGGTCACTGAATTCTGGGTTCATGTCTTTACTGAGATCCTCATACTCGGTCTCTTTGCATCAGCCTTCAACCTGATCTTCGGGTATATGGGGCAGTTAAGCTTCGGGCAGGCGGCATATTACGGGATAGGCGCTTATACGACAGGGCTCCTCATGGTAAAGCTCCAATGGCCGCTATTTGTGTGTCTGCCCGCTTCCATGATAACTGCAGGGATCGGGGCGCTGATTCTTGGATACTTCTGTGTCAAACTGAGGGGTATTTACTTTGCGATTCTCACAATGGCCTTTGGGCAGTTTGTATTCTTCATCATCTTCCAATGGTACTCTTTCACGGGGGGAGATAATGGTCTCCAGGGGATCAACCCCCCGGTGTGGCTGTTCAAGGCAAATGCATATTATTATTTCTCGCTCGCTGTGGTAACCATCGGCATGATTCTCCTCTATATTATCACTGAGTCGCCCTTCGGGTATACGATGAAGGCCATAAGAGACAATACAGAGCGGACGGAGTTTATTGGCATCAACGTACAGCGGTATATGCTGATCAATTTTGTCATCTCCGGAATGTTCTGCGGACTGGCTGGAGCACTCTGGGGTCCCTTTAACAGGAGTGTTGCACCGGATTTATGCAGTTGGCAAAATTCCGGTCATCCGGTCTTTATGGCAGTCATGGGTGGTCCCCATCATTTTCTGGGTCCTATGATCGGCTCAGTCATCTTCACCTTTCTCAATGCCTTTGTAACAGGATTTACAGAATACTGGCCCCTGGTGAGCGGTCTGGTAATGATAATAGTTGTTCTTTTGATGCCGGGCGGCCTTTTCGGGATTATCAAATCAAAGGGTTATTTCAGTCCCAGAAACGTGGGAGATGTGAAAAATGAATGATGGTGTCATTTTAAAAACAGATCATCTGAGCAAGTCTTTCTTTAAGTACCAGGTATTGACCGATGTGAACTACCAGTTGAACAGGGGCCAGATTGCTGCAATAATCGGCCCTAACGGGGCAGGAAAAAGCACCTTCTTCAACCTCGTTACCGGTTATCATACGGTCAGCGGTGGCAATGTCTACTTCAGGGGTAAGGAGATTACAAACTGGGCGCGTCACAAGATCGCCAGGATTGGCATTACTCGGGCATTCCAGGTAAGCAACATCTATCCAAAACTTACAACTTATGAAAACGTACGGCAATCAATTCTCGCACAGCAGAAAAGGACCCTGAATTTTTTTACCCCTGCAGAAAGGCTTGCAAAGGACGAAACCCTTGGCCTCCTCGAAACCACCGGTCTTTCCGGCTTCAGAAACACCGAGGCGGGGATACTTTCACAGGGTGACAAGAAAAAACTGGAATTGGCACTGGCACTGGCAAGCAAGCCCGACCTTCTTCTTCTCGACGAACCTACGGCAGGGATGTCATCGGAAGAAACCCACGAAACGATGGAACTCGTGAAGCGTCTTAACAAGGACATTGGCTTGAGCATCCTTTTTACCGAACATGATATCTCGGTGATTTTCGGCTATGCTCAGAAACTTTCCGTGCTGCATCAAGGGATTCTCGTTGCCGAAGGTACTCCGGAAGAGGTAAGACAGAACAAAGAAGCTCAAGCATGTTATCTTGGTGAGGAGATATGATACTGGAAGTCAATAATATTAATACGTTTTATGGTACAAGTCATATCCTTTTCGACGTGTCTTTGCAGGTGAAAAGCGGTGAGCTTGTCTGTCTCCTGGGGAGAAACGGCGCCGGCAAATCAACGACCATGAGGAGTATCATGGGTCTTACCCCGCCCAAAACCGGAGACATGAAGTTCTATGGCGAGGATATGACAGGAAAACCGCCCTATAAAATTGCACAGAAAGGGATGGGGTATGTCCCGGACAACAGGTTAATCTTTCCTGATCTGACTGTCCGCCAGAATCTTGAAGTCGCTATAAAAAAATCTGAGCATTTTAAGGGTGAGCCATGGACTGTAGAGAGGATCTATGAGATTTTCCCTAAGCTTAAAATATTAGAAAAGCACCTCGGCGGTTATCTAAGCGGCGGCGAACAACAGATGCTTACCATCGGAAGAACGCTGATGGGCAACCCGGAGTTGATTCTCCTTGATGAGCCCGTAGAGGGATTGGCCCCTCTCGTTGTCAGGGATTTTGCCGACAGGCTTCTGAAACTTAAAGAGATAGGGGTCACGATCCTTTTTGCAGAACAGAATGTAAAGTTCTCCCTTGCTATCGCCGACAGGGCCTATGTGATTGACAGAGGAAGGATCAGATATCACGGAAGCATCCAGGAACTGAGTGCAAACGAAGAGGTAAAACGGAATTACTTGATGATATAAACATGCTTCTCGATACCGGATACTCGATACTGGTTTGAACCAGAATCCAGTATTTAAAATCCAGCATCGAAGGGCATTGTATTTGGAGGAAAAACATGAAGCAACCCCTTTGGAAACCATCTGAAAAAAGAATAAAAAATGCAAATATGACAAAATTCGTAGAGTTCATAAACAAACGGTTCAACAAACAATTAACCGGTTATTTCGATCTCTATGACTGGTCAGTTGACAATATAGCTGATTTCTGGGCAAGTGTATGGGATTTTGTTGATATTAAGGCATCTAAAAAGTATGAAAAAGTAGTGGATGACCTTAAAAAATTCCCTGGCACACAATGGTTTACAGGTGCAGAATTAAACTTTGCCGAAAACCTTCTCAGATACAGGGACAAAGAGGTTGCTTTTGTTTTTAAATGTGAAACAAAGCCGTCAGTGCGCATAACCTATGAAGAGCTTTATAAGACTGTTGGCAGACTTGCCAGTTCTTTGAAGGAACAGGGCGTGAAGAAGGGTGACAGGGTCGTAGGATATATGCCGAACATGAGCGAAACAGCAATTGCAATGCTCGCTACGACAAGTATTGGCGCTACATGGGCATCCTGCGGATCAGAACTCGGGATGCAGGCAGTTATCGACCGCTTCAGCCAGATAGAGCCGAAAATCCTGTTTACGGTCGATGGATACCTTTACAAAAACAAACCATTCCATATGCTCGCCGATGTTAAGGAAGTTGTAGCGGCAGTACCGTCAATAAAGAAGGTAGTTGTTGTTTCCTACGTCAATGAAAAACCGGACATCACTGGTATTCCTGATGCTGTTCTTTACAAGGATTTTCTGGCCATTGGAAAGAGCGATGATATTGTTTTTGAGCAGGTGCCCTTTGATCATCCTGTGTATATCATGTTTTCCTCAGGGACAACAGGCAAACCAAAGTGCATGGTACAGAGTGTTGGCGGGATACTGATCAACCACATGAAAGAGCTGATCCTCCATTCAGACTTAAAGAGGGAGGATACGATTATTTATATGACAGCGCCAAGCTGGATGATGTGGAACTGGCTTATAAGTTCACTTGCTATTGGTGCAAAGATTGTCCTTTTTGACGGAAACCCCGGATACCCGGATACAGGTGCCATGTGGAAACTGATAGATGATGAGAAGATAACCATTTTCGGGACAAGCGCAACGTATATTAATATGCTTAAAGGGCAGGGTTTTAAACCAAAGGAATTGTTCGACCTCAGCACACTCAAAGAGATCTGTCAGACCGGTTCCGCCCTTTCTGCGGAAGGGTTCGAGTACGTGTATCAGTATATAAAGAACGACGTCCATTTTCATTCCATCTCAGGCGGCACCGATATAAACGGTTGTTTTGCAGCAGGGTCCCCGACCATTCCCGTCTATGCCGGGCAACTGCAGGCGCCTGCACTGGGAATGAAAATAAAAGCATACGACGAAAAGGGAAAACCGGTTTACGACAAACAGGGGGAGCTTGTCTGCGAAGCACCAGCCCCTTCCATGCCTCTCTATTTCTGGAACGACCCGGAACATAAGAAATATAATGATGCATACTTTTCAGTATACCCGAATATATGGAGACATGGAGATTATGTGGAGATTTACAGTGATACCCGTGGCATTACCTTCTTCGGGCGTTCCGATGCCATATTAAAACCATCGGGGGTTCGTATAGGTACGGCTGAAATTTACAACATTGTCGATGGATTTGGTGAAATAGCCGATTGTGTAGCTATAGGACAGAACTGGGAAAATGACCAGCGTGTCCTCCTTTTTGTAAAGCTTTCTTCCGGGGCAACCCTGAGCGATGAATTGAAGGACAGGATTAAAAAGGCCCTCAGGGATAAGGCATCCCCGCGGCATGTCCCCGCTCTCATTATCGATGTCCCCGATATACCATATACATTCAACATGAAGAAGGTGGAGAGCGCTATAACAAATATCATTAACGGCAGGCCGGTTACCAACAGAGATGCCCTGGTCAACCCTAAGTCACTTGATTATTTTGAGGATATCCTGTCCGTGGTGCAAAAATAAACACAGAATGAGAGACAACAGCCCTTAGCCATCAGCAGTTAGCTATGAGCTAATATAGGAGGTATATATGTTTGTATCTGATTGGATGACAAAGAAGGTGTATACGGTGACACAGAACGATAGTGTTTCGGACGCTATAAAATTATTAAAAGAAAAAAAGGTCAAACACCTCCCGGTAGTAAAAGACGGCAACAAGATAGTCGGTATTTTATCGGACAGAGATATAAAGGACTATACTCCTTCAAAGGTTTCGACCTTTGATATTCACGAACTGAATTATATCCTGTTTACGACAAAGGTCATAAAGATTATGGTGAAAAATGTCATTACCGCTGCGCCTGATATGCCTATAGAGGAAGCCGCTATGACGATGTATGACAAAAATATCGGATGTCTGCCTGTTGTGGATAAAGATAAGTTGATTGGTATTATATCTGATAAAGACCTGTTCCGTGTTCTCGTTGATATCACAGGTGTGCGGCAGGGCGGCAACAGGTTCTACGTGGTTCTTAAAGATAAACTGGGCGTAACAGGCGAAGTCCTCGATGTTCTCAGAAAACACGGGTTTACCCTCGACAGTGTTCTTACAACTTACGAAGGGGCACAAAAAGGGTATAAACGTGTTGTGGTAAGGACAAAAGGCGCAAAAGGCAATATTGATGCAGCCAGCAAAGAAATAAAAGAGCTGTTTGGTATGCCCTTCATGTAATTGAACAGCCCGCTCTCTGAACTATTCTTTAGTTGCATCCCTGAATTGTCAGGAGTGGCTTTTTGCTGTTCCCCTGCAAGAAAATCATAGAAAAATATCTTTATTGATGCGTTATATTATTATATAAATTTATATAAATGGTGTATAAATGTTATGAAAACATTACATATGCCTGAAGGGCTAAATTTACTAAAGAGGTAAAACATGGATTATAAAGTCCAGAATAAATTAGATGTCTCGGTTTTATTTGTGGAAAACGAGAGTGTCAAAAGAGAAAAATTTGCCGAGATGATAAGTAAGCACGTTAAGAAACTGTACCTTGCCAAAGATGGAAATGAGGGTCTTGCACTTTTCAGAGAGCACAAGCCTGAAATAGTAGTAACAAATTTAACGTTGCCGTATATGAACGGGATTGAATTGGTACAGAAGATCAAGGCGGTTCATGATGATACGCACATCATTATGACAGTAGCTCGGAATGATTTGAATTACCTCATTGAATCCATTGATACAGGAATCAGCCACTATGTCCTTAAGCCCTTAGAAAAAGAAAAGTTGCTTGCTGCAGTCAGAAAATGTGCAGATATGGTGATGCTCAGAAGGAAAATTGAGCAGCAGAATGAGCATATTATGGAATTTTATCTTGCCGTTGAGCATGGTCCTGATATTGTTATCATCACAGACTCAAAGGGCAACATTGAATATTCGAATCCGAAATTTTCCGGGATTACCGGCTATTCAAAAGAAGAAGCGATCGGGAAAACGCTCGCCATATTAAAGTCCGATGAAGTTGACACCGAGGCATATACCAGTTTGTGGAACTCTATTAAATCAGGAAATGAGTGGCAGGGAAAGCTTGCGAACAGAAAAAAAGACGGTGAGTGTTACTGGGCCTCAGTATCCATTTTTCCTGTAAAGGATTCCAAGGGGCAGATTGGACATTTTGTTTACATCCAGGAGGATATTACCGGTTGGAAACTTACAGAAGAAGACCTCAGGGTAAGCGAAGAAATGTTTAAGGTATTGACTATGCTTGCCCAGGACGCCATCGTGATGGTTGACGACAGGGGTAGGACTAATTTCTGGAATGAGGCAGCGGAGAGAATGTTTGGTCTTCCCACTACTGATGCTATCGGAAAAGAACTCTGGGATTTCATGCCCTCACCGGAGGTCCGGGAAATCTTCGAGAACAAAATAAAAACATACAAGGAAACATGTCAATGTAGTGTTTCGGGTAATATCATTGAACAGCCCGCATTAAAAAATGACGGCACTTTATTCCCTGTTGAGGTTTCGATCACAGCGGTTCATATCAGGGATAAATGTCATTCAATTGCGATAATACGCGACATTACACAGCGTAAGCAGATAGAGCAGAACGTTCTTAATGAAAGAGAGAAATTTCAAACCTTATCTGAAAACGCCCCCTTTGGAATTATGCTGGTGGATAAAAACGGGGTTTTGAAATATCTGAATCCCAACTTCATAGAATTATTTGGTTACAAACATGAAGAAATACCCGATGGAAAGTCCTGGTTCAGAAAGGCCTTTCCTGAATCTGAATACCGGCACGACGTAATTGGAAACTGGATTAAAGATATGGAGGATCCTATTAAGGGGAAAAAAGAACCGTGGGTCCTTACCGTTACATGTAAGAACGGGACACAAAAGATTGTTGACTTTTTCCCGGTGAAATTAAGTTCGGGAGAATCGGTAATTTTTTGCCAGGACTTGACTGAATTGAAGAAGAACGAGAGAAAACTTCTCTATATTTCAAGTTATGATTTTCTCACAGGGCTCCCGAACAGACACTCCATGGAGGAAGCACTGCGGCAGGCAATAGAGCTTGCCAAAAAAGGAAAGAAAAGGGGAGGGCTAAGCGCACTGCTTTTCACAGACCTCGACGGCTTCAAGGATATTAACGCAAAATTAGGTCATATTGCAGGCGACGAGTTGTTGATCGCCGCGGCAAAGATGCTAAAGAATGCCTTACGTGGAGGTGATAGCGTATACAGGTTCGGGGGCGATGAGTTTGTAATACTCTTCAGGGGTGTAAGCATGGCTGAAGCAAAGTTGGCTGCCGAGAGGATACAGCGTACAGTAAATCAGCATGAATTTACTGTAGATTATGAGAAATTTAAAATGGATATCAGTATGGGTATCATCCAGGTAGACGGGGCGATGGACCCTGTAACACTGCTTTCTAAGGCCGTGAATACTCTGTACAAGGCAAAAAAGCTTGGTCGGAACCATATAGCGGTATATCAGGGCGAGTGATTTTCCAATCCTTATACTTCCCGGAACATGAGCTTTAACGTGTAGACTTCCGGGAGCGTCTCCCTTTGAATATTGAAACCCATTTTTTCAAAAAGGTGGAGCATCATCCTGTTTTCCTTTAAAACTTCTGCAGAAAAGCCGAGTAGACCCTGTTTTTTTGCGATGTATGTGAGATGTGTGAGAAGTTCAGTCCCGATGCCCTGATTCTGATACTCATCCTGTACCATTAACGCAACCTCAGCAGTATGACTTCCTTCATTGCCTCTAAACTGGCCCACCGCGGCAATGACCTCTCTCCCTTGGTGTTCGAGCACGGCGAGGATAACCATCTGTTTTGTATAATCGATAACAACAAAAAATTCCTGCAGTTTTTCATGGGGCATATTCTTCCGGGCAGATATGAACCGTTTGTATATCGTTGACTCGGAAAGGGAATAAAAAAAATCTTTGAGGAGAGGCTCGTCGCTGATTTTTACAGGTCGGAGAAAGATTTTAAGCCCCGCCTTCGTCGTCCTGTAAGTTTCCAGGTCTTCGGGATATTCGCCCCCCTTTCCGGCTATGTATGCCTGGTCCTTATAAACGAGAGAAAGTTTCCGCGCTTCTTCAACGAGCCAGGGCTGAAACTTGGGATGTGCAATGGAGATGAGCGACATTGCCCGTTCTCTGATGTTTTTGCCATGGATGTAGGCAATACCGTATTCTGTGACAACGTAATGTATATCCCCTCTCGTTAATGTCACGCCTGCCCCTTCTTTAAGAAACGGAACTATCCTCGAAACTGTTTCGTCCTGGGCCGTGGATTGAAGGACAAGTATTGTCTTGCCTCCCGGCGTGAGGGCGGCGCCCCTCATGAAGTCTGCCTGCCCACCGATACCGCTGTAAAAGGTCCTGCCTATTGATTCTGCCGTAGCCTGGCCGGTAAGGTCAATTTCGAGGGCGCTGTTGATGGCAACAATATTTCTGATCTGAGATATGATAGCCGGATTGTTTGTATAGTCGATTGACCTGAATTCGATACACGGGTTGTCATGGATAAAATCGTATGTTTGCTTTTTCCCCATGCAAAAGGAGGCAACGGTTTTATCACGGTCAATAGTCTTTTTACTGTTTGTAACAACACCGTTTTTCATCAGTTCTGCGATACCTTCGGTAAAGAGTTCTGTATGAACCCCAAGGTCCTTTTTTGACGACAGGTTTGAAAGGATCGCATTAGGGATGCTCCCGTAACCTACCTGGATGGTATCCCCATCTTCAACGATGCGGGCAACATGTTTTCCTATCCGTTCGGCGATCTCACCTGGTATGCTTGATTCAAACTCAAGAAGGAGTTCATCGTAAGGCACTATAAAATCAATGTCTTTAACATTAACAAAGGTATCACCGTGGACGCGTGGCATGTGGGTGTTTATCTGGGCAATGACAAGGCGTGCGTTTTCCACTGCTGTTTTTACTATATCAACACTCACGCCAAGGCTCACAAAACCGTGGTCGTCCGGCAATGAGGTCTGTATGAGCGCTATATCAATGGGGATGCTTTTTCGCCGGAGAAGCCTCGGAACCTGGGAAAGGAATATAGGTGTATAATCGGCAAGACCCTTGTTTACCGGCTCACGCGTATTATCTCCGATGAAAAAGGAGTTGTGGCGGAAATTATACTTAAATTTTTCCTGTGTATAGGGGGCTACACCGAGAGACCATATGTGGAGTATCTCTGCATCAAAAAAGGCCTTGGGATTTGATTCAACATAACGTATGAGCGCCTGGACAAGGTACTGGGGTTCGCCGCAGGCAGTGCCTATAAATATTCTGTCGCCGGCATGTATATTGCCGAATACCCTCTTCTCCGGGGCAAACTTTTCAGGGTATTGACCCATTAGTCTGTCTAATTTCACAATGCCTATATTTTAAAACGTTTTTCAATGGAATATGCAAGATATTCGTATGCAGTTAAACAATAAAGTTATTGATATGGTATACTTAAACTTAAGAATCAATTGTAAAAAAAGGAGAAACAATATGAACAAAGATAAACGCATAGAGCATGACATGCTTGGTAAAAGGGAAATACCCGATACATGTTACTATGGTATTCAAACACTGCGTGCCACGGAAAACTTCAGTATCAGCGGTACAACGATTTCCATGTACCCGCTTTTTGTTCATTCCCTGGCCTATATCAAAAAAGCGGCAGCCCTGGCAAATAATAAACTGGGTCTGTTACCGGACAGCATCATCGAAGCGGTTTCAAAGGCCTGTGACGAAATACTCTCCGGAAAACTTCATGACCAGTTTGTTGTGGATATGATACAGGGCGGTGCAGGCACATCGACAAATATGAATGCAAACGAGGTTATTGCCAACCTTGCCCTGGAGATTATAGGTTATGAAAAGGGACGATACGACATCATACACCCCAATAATCATGTGAATATGTGCCAGTCCACAAACGACGTATATCCTACCGCTATCCGGCTCGCATTGATTTTGAAAATTCGCGCATTGCTGGAAGCGATGCAGTGCCTTTATAATGCCTTTGAGGAGAAATCGATTGAATTTATGAATATCATAAAGATGGGAAGGACACAACTCCAGGATGCGGTTCCTATGACTCTGGGGCAGGAATTCTCTGCCTATGCGGTCATGATAGCAGAGGATATAGAGAGGCTGAAGGAGGCCGAGGCCCTGGTGCACGAAATAAATCTCGGGGCAACCGCTATCGGGACAGGCATTAATGCCCACCCCGATTACTCAAGGCTGGCTATTTTAAACCTGCGAAAGCTAACAGGTATTGAATTCGAGGCATCACCGAATCTTATAGAGGCAACGCAGGATTCAGGGGTATACGTCCAGTTATCCGGTATATTAAAACGTGTAGCCGTAAAACTGTCAAAGATATGTAATGATTTGAGGCTCCTTTCATCCGGTCCGCGCTGTGGCTTTAATGAAATCCACCTTCCCCCCATGGCTCCTGGTTCAACGATCATGCCGGGCAAGGTAAACCCCATAATCCCCGAGGTCGTTAATCAGATTGCCTTTAATGTTATCGGCAATGACATGACGATTACCATGGCTGCAGAGGCGGGTCAGCTTGAGCTCAACGTTATGGAGCCGATTATTGCCTTCAGCCTCTTCAACTCCCTCGTTTTTCTCCGACGGGGGTGTTTCACCCTTGCAGACAGGTGTGTGAAGGGTATCACCGCAAACCGGGAGCAGTGCAGGCAGAACGTGGAATGCAGCATTGGCCTTGCAACGGCACTGAACCCCTACATAGGTTACGAGAAATCAACGGAGGTTGCCCATGAGGCCCTTGAGACAAACAAGTCTGTCTATGAAATTGTACTGGAAAAGGGGTATCTTGCAAAAGACAAGCTGGATGAAATTCTTTCGCCGGAAAACATGATCAAGCCAAGGTATACACACGATAAATAAGCAATACTGCATACCAAACCTACTCTTTTACACATAATGATCTTTTTATAAGTTGCAATGCTATGAAGCTATGTAAGGTTTTCCGAATTCATCGAGGGATACGAGCTCACTGAGAGGTTTTCTTGGAGTTGCTTTTGGTATATCTTCAAAGTAACCGAGGGGAATCATTTCAACAACACTATACTCTGGCGGAATCTTCAAGGTTGCCTGCGCTTTGTCAGCGTCGAAAAGCCCTACATGGACAGTGCCAAGACCAAAATTCCATGCAGAAAGGACTATATGTTCCATGGCAATGCCCGCATCGAACATGAACCAGTCCCCCTTGTTGGTGGCCGGAACACCTTTATAGTAGCCGGAAACCCCTTTCTTTGCAAAGAGGCAGATAACAGTTGGTGCATCCAGAATTCCGTTTCTGCCAGGGTTTGTCAGAGGGAGCGCCTCAGCCAGTTTTTCTTTTACTGCCTGGTCTTTTACTACAACGTATCTGCAGACCTGGGTGTTAGCCCACGATGGTGACCACCGCGCGGCATCGAGGATCTCGGTGATTATCTCGTCAGGAACAGGGTCTTTTTTATACTTCCTGACGCTTCGTCTTTCATGTATTACTTTTAAGATATCCATACGATACATCAGTATAGTGCAGTTTTAATTCAGTTATCAAGAAAAATAAAACAATGGCTTATACCACTTTGCTATCATAGACTATACATTGGGGATTGTATTGCCCCCCCGGTCTCGTGCTCCCAGCAGATAAGTATTGAGTAAATCAGCCGAAAGTGTTATTGAAAAATTGAGGGAATCTTTTATTTTCAGAAATAAGACTCAAGGAGCATCCTATGCCTTTTGTAAAAACAAATAAGTTCCGGATTTATTACGAAGTTCATGGTGAAGGGGAAGTGATTTTTTTTATGCATCATGGTTTTGGCTGTATGAAGATATGGAAGGGCATCTATCCTCGCTTTGTGGCTGAAGGCTACAAGGTAGTAATGTATGACCGCCGGGGGTATGGCCGCTCTGAACCGGGGGATGATTTTCTGGATTTTTATGTAAGTGATCGTTACCGCCCGGAAAGTGTCGAAGAGCTGAAAACAATAAAGGAACACCTCGGTATTGAGGAATGTCATTTAGTGGGACAATGTGAAGGAGGCGTTATAGGTGTCGATTATTCCATCAAATATCCCGGGGAGGTTAAAACCTTAACTGTTGCCAGTACGCAATGCTACAGCGAGGTGCCCATGACCGAACTCAATACCATGAGGCTTGTAACAGAATTTACAGATCTGGAACCCGGACTGCAGGCCAAGATGATTGAATGGCACGGAGAAGCAGCAGAAATCTATTACAATCAATTCGCCAGATATGGCGGCGCTTATGGTGTAGACTATTTTGACCTGCGCCCAATCCTTCATATGGTTGCCTGTCCCGCCCTGGTGCTCTACCCGGACCGCAGTTCTATCTTTGACGTTGAGCAATCCGTCGCCTTTTACCGTCATCTTCCAAGGGGTGAGCTTGCCGTTTTTCCGAAGTGCGGCCACAATTCCTATGACCAACGCCCGGAAGAATACACCCGTACCGTTCTGGATTTCTTAAAGAGAAACAAGGATGGCAGAGACTTAAAGATCCGGCCTAAAGTATCGTGCCTGGCATAAAAAGACTCCCACGGGCAAGCCGATAAAACCGTTCAAGCCGTTCAAGTAGTATAGTATTTCATTTGACACGGGAGGTCTGCCCGTCGTATGATTTCCCGCATCAAATGAAAGCCACCTGTAATATCCCCAGCATGAAACGACACATTTATTTCCGGTATTTCCGGCCTATATCGGGCTGCATTGTTCTCGTGTTGCTATTGATCCTGTTGCATCAGCCCGCCGCAGCGCTTTCTCCCATAGACGCTTCCATCCCTGTCAATGACGCTGCAATGAAACTGGTGCAATTTTGCATTGAGCCAAAAGTCGGCCTTGATGAACACGCCGTGGTTACCTTCGTGGATTATGTCCTGAGTTCGAAGCAAAACAGGGAATACGCCCTCCCGAAAACCTTGGAGAGTACCGGGACTTATTACGAATTCGACACAAAGATTACCTTTCCCCGATTCCTGGAGTATTCGTATGGTCCTCTCATCCCGCCTGCAATCACGAGGCCATCTTCTCTGCGCTACTCTGTTTGGACCAACCCTCAAGACGAAATTCAAAAACCACCCAACAGTTGGCAACCGGTTCCTCCTGCCGGAACTCCCGTCGTCATCCACGGTATACAGCGTGAATCCGACACCCCCGACCTCAATACCGGTGTCTATCATGAATACGATCTGAAAAGAACGCTCATCCTGCTCAATTATAAAGGACGTCAGGTTCTGGTCTCCATATCAAAACAGATCGGTCAATCCAATGTCGGGAAAAAAGGGGCCATTCTGGGTAATGACAATGACTGGAACTACTACTACTCGGGAGAGCCCGGTTCTTCAATAACTGGCTTTGGGTGGGCCAAGTCTTACATTTACAATTTTTTTTCAATTGGTGTCTATGCGGAATCAAGCACTGCACCAACCATGGTCAGGACTGGTATTTTTCAATGGCTTCGCGCCGGCTGGTCAGGAATAAATTTTGTTAAATCAAATCACATCCTTAACGGGATGAAACGCTTCGCCCGCGATTGTAGAATGGTTCTGGAATCTCCTCGTCTGCCTCCTCCGAATCAGATGCTTTCTGTTTACCATTGGCTTTCGAATATGCCGGCAGACGATTTGATGAAAAAATATGCTGCCTTGTGGCAAGCACAACGATCATTGGCCATCCAGATCGGTAAAATCAGCAAATCTGAATTAGATGAACACGTATCCTTTACCAACACACCAAAAGAGCAGATTGTTGGAGAGCTTATGCTGGAGTATCTCAAAACGACCCTTGGGAAACCAACACTACTCGGAAAACAATCTTTTTTGCTACCCCCTCATGCCTTTATCATGAAATAATCGGGTCTTCATGCTAACCCTCAGTCTTTTAAAGTGGGATAACGAGAACGCAGGGATGTCCATAAAATAATATGAATTCCATACAATAGTGTGCAGTTCTGCTGCAGGATAGTTGAATACAGCCCGGTACAAGAATATTTGTAGAATCTATCTGAATATATTGCTAAAATAACGGTGTCATGGTGTAGATATGGGTTCGGTAAAAGAAGATTTTAAAGAACATATTGAGGCCTCTCTCGAACTCTTGAGGGATAGATGCTTCTCCCTGATACGGCTTTTGCGGGAAACCTGGCCGTTGCTGCTCCTCCTGGCAATTATTGTGGGCATGGCAATCTGGCTTGCCAAGCCGGCCCCGCCGAGACATGTGGTGATCGCTTCAGGGGTGAGCGGGAGCTCCGCAGATCTTTTTGCCAAGGAATATGCTAGGTTTTTTCGCCGACACGGCATATTACTGGAAATAGTTTCTACTAGCGGCTCCAGAGAAAATATAGCCCGGCTCCTGGATCGAAAAAATTCCATTCACGTAGCCTTTGTGCAGGGGGGACTTTTGAAGCCGGAAGAGGCAAAAGAGCTGCTTTCCTTAGGCAGCACAGGATACGACCCGTTGTGGTTCTTTCACCGTGGGCCAATCGGTAAGGAATTTAAGGGTGTGGAAGCACTAAAAACAAATAAGATCGCTATCGGGCCGCCGGGCAGCGGCACAAACGCCCTGACCCGGCACATACTGAAGCTCAACGGGATTTCTGTGGGACCAAATATACTGGAGATTCCATTCATAGATGCAGCCAGGGCACTTCAACGCGGCGAGATAGACGGTATGATTATTGTGGACAGCCTTGATGCCCTGGTTCAAGCCCTATTGTACAGCCCGGGGGTCCATCTGGTTCAATTTACCCGTGTACCGGCCTATACGAAGCAGCTCCATTTCATCGAGGCAGTCCAAATCCCTATGGGATCGATAGATATGGCGAAGAATCTGCCTCCTGAAGATGTGCAAACGATTGCCACAACCCTCAACCTGCTCATTGACAAAAACCTCCACCCTGCGATTCAGATGCTCTTCATGCAGGCAATGACAGAGGTTAACGGGCGCGAGAGCTTCTTTTCCCACGCCAAAGAATTTCCCTCCTACAAAGACCCCACCGTACCGGAAAGCGAGATTGCGCAGCGCTATTACCAGAACGGGCCGCCGTTCCTTATGCGCTATCTGCCGTTCTGGTTGGCCGAATTCATTGATCGTATGTCCATTTTGCTCATGCCGCTTATTGCCTTCGCATATCCGATCATCAGTTCAATGCCGAATTTCCGGCGGCAACGGGTACTCAAACGCCTGCAGCAGCAATACGGCAAGCTGAAGTTCCTGGAGAACGAGATCATCAACAATTATGAGCCGTCTCGCCGGGATGAATACACCCAGCGCCTTGATACCCTGGAGCAGGATGCAATCTCTCTCAAGGTACCGCAAAGTTTTGCTGAGAATTATTTTCAATTGCGTTCAAATATTGATTTTGTCCGCGGGATACTAAACAAGCTCGAAACCGGTCAAAAAAAACCCATTAATTACTCTTTGTGATGATGAGAGCCGGAATGGTGATGGCTGTGGCTGTGTTCATGGCTGTGTTTTGTTCCATCCTCATGGGTATGCTCATGGATATGAGTTTCTTCACCATCCCTGCGCCTGCCATGCATGTTACTATGAGTCCTGTCAGCAGGATGCTTACGAGCAATACCTGTATTCGCCTCATGATTGTCCTCCTCCCATTAAACTATCAGCCACACAGCAGAAGCTGGAGACAGCGGCCTTCCCTTCATTGGTTTCCACGATAATTGCCTGTGTGCCAGCGGAGTGTCCGGGAACCAGAGCAACCTCAATGCCAGGGAATAATACCTACTCTCCATCAGTCAGTTCGAATTCCACATCTTTAAAGAAGGCAGGGACATAGAAGGAGGAGAAGTAGGGGGAATGAAGGGCCGCACGTAACTCCCTTTGCTGAACAAATACGGGACAATGAGGTGTGGTCTCATCCACCCTTGCCAGCTGATCTTTTACGTCATCCCTTAGTCGGGGTGGCCAATTTTCTTTCCATGCCTGTGTCAGGAAAGCAATGAATCGTTTTTTCATATTGCATAACATCGGCCATCAGCGAGAGGCCGGTTTTATGGCCAATTCGCTGCACCGCCTTCGTGCCTACGAATCATACAAAAAGTGTTACCTATCAACCCAGAATAATTTGCTACCCATCTCCCCGTTCGGTCAAAGTTTCAACGTAATAAGCCTTTTTAGGAGAATGTCTTCGACGTTCTGCCGGGAATCAAGTACGGACAACACGTAGACGGCTTCCTCCGACACCCTGTAGATGATTCTCCATGGAGCCACAATGAGCTCACGGTATTGAGTGATTCCTTGATCCTGAAGCTCGGGGACAATACGACCTCTGTCCGGAAATAAATGGAGGGTGGAGGCCTTTTCTTTGATGTTGCTAAACACTTCATAAGCCCGTGAGGGGCTGTCGCCAGCGATGTAGTCAACGATGCCCTTGAGATCGTTCTCTGATGTTTCCGACCATCTGACGGCGTGGACTTTCTTCATCTCATTCTTTCTTTAAGCGTATTCTCAATTTCATTAAACAGCTCGTCCTGGGCTTTAGACTTTCTATTCCTTATGTCCTCTTCTCCTTGAGAAATCAGCTTCAGGATACCAATGGCGTTTCGCATGTTCTCGTAGCTCTCAGGGTCCTGAAGCACAGCCCTTGGCTCGCCGTTTTGAGTAATAACTACAGGTCGATGAGTTTCGTTTATTTGCTTCAACAGATCGGCTGCCTTCGATTTAAGGTAGGTAACAGGTTTGATATCTCTTTGAATATTCATTTCAACACCTCCGGTCTTTATATGGTATCACAATAAGACCGGTTGTCAAGTAGTTTTTTGGTCGTGTGACTTGGTCGTCAGCGCTTAGCTATGAGCTATGAGGCCGACGGAGGGGACGTCCTATATTCCTACAGCAAAAAGACTCCGTGCTCCAAAGCAAAGCCAGCATTGGTTTTACGGGGCATCTGGCTGTCTCCGCAACAGTTGCGGAGACATATGAGGCCAAAGCGTCCGAATGTTTTCGAGACAGGCACGCGCGCCTTCTCAGGCATTTCGTTATATGATGGCGGCCGGTCATTAATAGTCCGTCTTCCATCTTTTCATCTGGTTCCAACGCCATGATGAGCCGCGACTGTAAGGAGTCGGCTCCATCAAGTTGTGTACGCTCGGCATGGGCGTGAACTTATGGGGTGAAAGTCCCCTGTACGAGAACCAAAAGGTGTTCATATGTTGAATACTATCAAAAGTACGAGCCGAAGGTAAGGGCGATTCTGTGAGGAATGGTTAGGCTGGTTAACTTTTCCCCGAATCGTCACGCTCTTTGAAAACCTCTTTTGCTGCAAACAGCCCGTTAAGAGCTGAAGGAAATCCAGCATAAACAGCCATTTGCATGACAACTTCAACAACCTCTTGTCGGGTACAGCCAACGTTTAGCGCCCCATGAATATGAACCTTTAATTGAGGAACAGCATTGCCGAGTGCTGTCAATGCAGCAACAACAGCAATTTCGCGAGATTTAAGATCGAGACCAGGACGCGAATAGATATCCCCGAATGGAAATTCTATTAGCAATCGAGCAAAGTCGGGTGCGATATCTTTCAGACTGTCAACAACTCTTTCACCAGCTTCTCCATCAACTTCTTTAAGTTTTTCCCAGCCTCGCTGGTAACGATCTTGCTGATCCATTTCTTTCCTCCAAGTAAATGCCTAACAAAAAGCTGAGCCAGAGGCAACGTTCTTTGTTGCCGATCGGCTCCAACGGCTTGATACTATTCAAGGCCTCCTCCAGACATGGTAGAATCGGTTTGAGAGGAACCAAAATACCCAATTAAGGAGGAAGCCTTATGAACTTTTACAAAGGTCAA
>JAPLKA010000116.1 GCA_026388315.1 Pseudomonadota bacterium
CCTCTGATACACTCACTTTTAGTTCCATTGGATGTTCCTCCTTCCTAAAATAGATTTGTGATTCGTCATCACCTATTTTATAGGAGGTACATCCTTTTTGTCACTCCTTATGAATTTACACAAGAGAGTTTACACTACCGAATCGCCGGATCTCATCCTTATCACCTCCATAATGACATACTGGTATGCCGGCGCAAAGGATGCACTGGAGATTGCCAGAAAACGCTTTCCATCATCAAAAATTGTGTTAGGCGGCATATATCCCTCTCTCTGTTATGAACACGCGAAGGCCGCCATGGAAGGGGCCGATTTAATCGTTAAGAACAATGAGGCAGAACAATTCTACAGGTTTGTGGAGGGAGAGTTTGGCGTTACCTTGTCGTTCAAGCCGTCTATGTATGATTTTGATGCGCTTCCGTATCCGTGTTTTGATTTATATGACAAAATACACTTTATCCCGCTCCTCACTTCCTATGGGTGTGTGTACAGGTGTACGTTCTGCGCAACGCCGTATATGCACCCCGGAATTGTCAGGAGGAGCGCAGGGAGCGTTATCAATGAAATCGTATACTGGCACGATCGCAGCGTTGAGAAATATGTACTATACGACGATAACTTCCTTTACAGGCCAGGCATCTATGCAAAGCCATTACTGAGGGGTATCATAAAACTCCCGTTCCCGATAAACATTTATAACCCCAATGCAATCAATGCGTCGCTCATAGATGATGAGCTGGCAAACCTGCTGTTAGTTGCCGGCTTCAAAGAGGTAAGAATCGGGCTTGAAGCAATTAACCCTGATATACAAAAATCCCTTGGTGGAAAAGTAAACCAGAGTATCTTCGAAAAGGCAGTTAGTTTTTTATTAAATGCGGGTTTTACTCATGATTCAATCGGTGCTTATATACTTGCAGGGCTTCCTTTCCAGAGGTGGGAAGATGTAAAAACTGCCATAGACTATCTTGCGGGATTAGGGGTGAATACCCATATTGCAGAGTATACGCCCATCCCACACACACCCCTTTTTGAAGAATTTTATCCCCTTGCCCGCTATCCAATAGCAGACGATCCGATCTACCAGAACAACGCCCTGTCCCCGTTCGCCTGGGAAGGGTTCACTGATGAGAATCTGCTGTTTCTGAAACAATACGCGAGGGAAAAGAACAGTTTAATTGATAAATTCGGGCAATGATGCTAAATATTTGTTTAGCATGCGAGAGTGGCGGAACTGGCAGACGCACTGGACTTAGGATCCAGCGGGTTACACCGTGGGGGTTCAAATCCCCCTTCTCGCAAATCATTGAATGACATATTTTCAACCACCTCAGCAACAGCCAATATCTTTGCTTCGGGGATAATGCGATTAGCTGAAAGGCCCTGGGTGTTGCTGTATTAACTGTATTTCAATCATACCGAGACCAAATGGTTTACAGAGAATTTCCCTCGGGACCACCGCTTTACCTGTTTGGTTCCATATGCCAAAATTAGTGGGGCGCAATCTTCGTTTCAATGGCCTGGGGTTCGCCTGTCAGGAAGGGCATGATTGAAGTGCATCCCGAAACGGTTAATAGCCCCAGACTCACAAGAATTACAAAAACACATGTTCTTATCATTGTATTTTAAGCTCCCCGATGCCCGTATTTATATGACTGCATATAATTTATTCTACCCGCTTCTTTCATAATGTCAATCCCTTTGTATAATCTCACAAAAGAGAAGGTGTTTGGGGGCTGCATATAAAAACTTTTCTTATTTTTGCATCTCAATAAAGTTCTGGAGTAATTGAAGGCCCACCCTCTGGCTCTTCTCCGGGTGAAACTGGCAGGCAAAGAGGTTGCCTTTTTGAACGGAAGAGGCAAACTCGGCCCCATAATGCGTCTTTGTTGCCGTTACGTCTTCTGTGGGTCTGCAAAAATATGAGTGGACAAAATAAAAAAATTCGCCGTCGTTGATCCCGTTGAAAATCGGATTTTCTCTTTGAATCTCTACGCTGTTCCAGCCCATGTGCGGCACCTTGGTGTTGCCTTTAAATCTCGGGACATCTCCTTTAATTATCCCCATGCCTTCGGTGCCCGGCGCCTCTTCGCTCGACTCGAACAACACCTGCATCCCCAGGCATATCCCGAGGTAGCGCTTATCGTTCATTATCAACTCTTTTAGTACATCAAAGAGGTCGAGCTTCTTCAGATTCTCAATGCATTTTCCGAAGGCGCCTACGCCCGGGAGCACGATAGCGCGTGAATTTTTAATTGTCTCCATGTCCCTTGTAATCGTTACGTCGCCGCCCAACTTCCTGAAGGCGTTGGTAACGCTTCTCAGGTTTCCCATCCCATAGTCAACAATCGCTATCATATTTTAGCTCCCCGCATTACAGCATTCCTTTTGTCGACAACGGTCCTTTGATGCGCTCATCTTTTGTAACTGCCTCTTTTAATGCCTTTCCAAAGGCCTTAAAAATCGCTTCAACCTTGTGGTGCAGGTTTTCACCATAGAGCAGATTGACGTGGAGCGTTATTTTTGCCTCATTTACAAAACCCTTGAAGAACTCTTTTACAACCTCGGTATCGAAAATGCCTATTTTCCCCTGAAGATCGGCCCTCCACACGAGGTTGGGTCGCCCGCCCATATCTACGGCAAAGATACAGAGCGCTTCGTCCATGGGAATTATGGCAGAACCATAACGCTTAACACCCTCAAGGTTTGTGAGCGCTTCCTTTAACGACTTGCCCATGGTAATGCCTATATCCTCAACTGTGTGGTGATAATCCACATCCGTGTCCCCTTTGGCATCAAGGGAAAGGTCGAAAAACCCGTGTTTTGCAAACAAGTGGAGCATGTGGTCGAAAAAGGGGATACCGGTTGATATTTCATAGGAGCCTTCCCCATCAATGACCCATTGCACCTTTACTGTTGTTTCTTTTGTTTTTCTTTCCACCGAAGCTTCTCTTTTCATGTTTCCCCCTTTATTAAAAAACTTCTTTCTTTTTTGTCAGTTTTATGCCTTTTGCCTTTAACTTAAAACTGTCTTTATGGTATTACCTTGTTCAGCGGATATTCAACAATCCCCTGTGCGCCTGCCCTTTTAAGGTCGGGTATGATATCCCTTACCGTCTTTTCATCCATAATTACTTCAAGCGCCACCCAATCCTTGTCAGACAGGCTTGATACCGTTGGCGTCTGGAGAGAAGGGAGAATTTTTACCACCTTTTCCAGCTTTGCCTTGGGTACGTTCATTTTGAGACCCACCTTTTCCTCTGCAAGGAGCGCCCCTTTAAGCAATATGGTGATGTTCTCCATTTTTCTCTTCTTCCACTCATCCTTCCAGGCGCTTCTGTTCGCTATCAATACCGTTTCTGATTCGAGGATTGTCTCTATGATTCTCAGATTATTTGCCCTCAGGGATGCACCAGTTTCGGTAACCTCCACAATGGCGTCGGCTAAAAGCGGGGGCTTTACCTCTGTTGCGCCCCACGAAAATTCAACGGAAGCGTCGATGCCCTTTTTCTTAAGGTACCGTTTCGTAAAGCCCACAAGTTCCGTTGCAATCTTTTTACCCTTCAAATCGTCAACGGTTTTTATCGGAGAATCTGCCGGAACCGCGACAACCCACTTAACCCCCCTGAACCCCACCTTTCCGTATCGTAGCCTCACAAGCTCAACAACCTTTGCATCCTGTTCAAGCACCCAGTCGTATCCTGTAATGCCCATGTCGAGAATCCCATCCTCAACATACCTTGCCATCTCTTGTGCCCTTATAACAAGCCCTTCCAGTTCGGGGTCGTCTATAACGGGCACATAGGACCTTTCAGGGAGTTTTATGGTATAGCCGGCATTTTTAAAAAGCTTGAACGTGGTCTCCTGTAAGCTCCCCTTGGGTAATCCAATTTTTAACTTCATATTACAACCCCTTTCTCGCTTTTATCGATTCGCCGTGTGCAAAAAGACCTTCAATCCGGGCCAGTTTCACGGCCTTATCTCCGTATTTACTTAAAAACTGCTTATCTATTGTAACAAGTACCTTTCTCTTTGTAAACCTGTCAACGGATAATCCTGCTGTAAATCTTCCGGCACCGCCGGTTGGCAGAACGTGGTTCGTGCCGATATAGTAGTCGCCCATTGCAACGGGGGTATGGGGGCCTACATAGATAATGCCGGGATACAAAATCTTTTCTGATATGCTCTCGTCGCCTATAAGCTCCATGTGCTCAGGGGCAATCCTGTTTATCGCATCGACAGCCCGATCTATATCCTTATAGTGCACAAGAAAGCTGTTTGCCTTGAGCGCCTTCTCTATCACATCCTTCCTTTCGTTGGTAACGATAAGCCGCTCTATGCTCTTCATGACATCATATATATGCTCCCTGGAAGGTGAAAATAGTCCGACAGTGGCCATTTCGTCGTGTTCCCCCTGAGAAAACATATCCCATGCAACCACATCGGGAGAGAATGCATATGTACAGAGCACAATGAGTTCTGTGGGCCCCGCAAGCATATCTATGCCCACTATGCCGTAAACGTCCCTCTTTGCCTCGTCAACATAAGCGTTCCCCGGACCAACTATCATGTCCACCTTCGGTATGCTCCCGACCCCATAAGCAAATGCATAAATGGCCTGCGCCCCGCCTATTCTGTAAATGTCCTTCACGTTTAAGAGCATGCAGGCGGCCGATACGTAGGGATTCAACGCACCGTCGGTTGTTGGAGTGGCAACAAATATGTTTTTCACGCCTGCAATCTGTGCAGGCACAACTCCCATAACCAGAGAAGAGGGGTATGCAGCCTTTCCGCCGGGAACGTATATCAATGCGCTCTCCACCGGCACAAAGGTTTCTTTTACTACAAGACCCTTCCTCTGGTAAGTCCTTGCGCGCCCGCCCTGGTATTTGTGATAGGATGCAACATTTCTTATCATGCCGCGAAGGATGCCCACATCTTTCTTTTTTATCCTGGCTGCGCTCTCTTTCAGTTCCTCTTCTGCCACCTTCAGGGGGTAGGCCTCTCTCCATCCGTCCCATTTTCTCGAAAATTCAACGAGGGCACGTTCTCCTTTTGCCATTATTTCGTTTTTCACCGTTTCAACGGCAGCCCCTATGTTTTGCTTTTTTTTCTCTCTTCCTTCGATAATGGAGGCTATAAACTCGTCAAATTCCCGATCAAGATCCCAGACCTTCATTCTTCCTCCTCTCGATTCTTGCACCGAGGCCTTTCAGCTTTTCTTCTATCGATTCATAACCCCTGTCTATATGGTATATCCTTGAAACCTCCGTGGTGCCGTATGCGGTGAGTCCTGCCAGAATAAGAGATGCGCTTGCCCGCAGGTCTGTAGCCATAACCTTTGCACCGGTGAGCATTTTAATGCCCTTCACAATAGCAGTATTACCTATCACCCTTATGTCCGCACCCATTCTTCTCAATTCTGCGGCATGCATCATCCTGTTCTCAAAGATTGTTTCGGTTATAGCGCTTGTGCCCTTTGCTGTGCTCATCAGGGCCATTATCTGTGCCTGCATGTCTGTAGGGAACCCCGGGTAGGGGGCTGTCCGTATGTCTGCTGCGTTTGGCCTCTTTTTCGACATTGATGCCCTTATCGTTGCCCCGTTTTCGATAATATCCATTCCCACTTCTCTCAACTTTTCAATAATCGGCTGTATGTGCGAGGGAATACACCCCTCAATCTCTATATTGCCTCTCGTTATGCCACAAGCCACGAGAAAAGTACCTGTCTCTATTCTGTCGGGTATAACTTCATAGTCACAGGGCATTAGCTGATCCACACCCTTAATCTTAACAATCTCTGTGCCTTCTCCTTCGATTTTTGCGCCCATCCGTTTCAGCATATGCGCCAGGTCAACAACTTCCGGCTCACAGGCAGCATTTTCAATGATGGTTTCCCCCTTTGCCATAACGGCCGCCATCAACATGTTTTCGGTTCCGCCAACAGTGGTCTTGTCAAAATGAATCCGTGCGCCCTTAAGCTTTTTTGCTGTCACGTCCACATATCCTTCTCTCAGCCTTACATCGCAGCCCAGCGCTGAGAGTCCTTTTAAATGTAAGTCTATAGGCCTTTCGCCTATGGCACAACCGCCAGGATATGATACGGTTGCCCTGCGTAAGCCCCCTATAAGAGAGCCGAGCACCAGAACAGATGCCCTCATTTCTTTTACAATTTCATAAGGGGCTACATGGTTCGTCAGGTCTCTCGTATCCACCTTCAACGAATGTTCGTCTGCCCATTCTGTAGCCCCTCCCAGCAGCGCAATGAGTCTCGTCATGGTGCGAACATCCTTTAATCGCGGAACATTGTCAATCCTGTACTCGCCCTTTTGAAGAATTGTTGCAGCAAGGAGCGGCAGGACGGCATTTTTCGACCCGCTTATCCTCACGGTGCCCTGTAATCTTTCTCCGCCTTCTATGACAAATTTATCCATGATCCTATGATTACCCTTTCCTTTCCGCTCAGATCTAATTTTATCTCCACTTCAAACCCTGAATATCCTAAAGCTTTTTGTATATTGACAGCCTGTGTGGCGCTGCCAATCTCACACAGAACGTGCCCGTTCCTTTTTAAATAATGCGGAAGCGCGTCTATAAACCTTCTATAGATTTCAACGCCGCCTTCGCCCCCGTTAAGTGCAATTTCGGGCTCGAAATCCCGCACGTCGCGCATTAAGGTATTCCACTCTTCGGAAGGAATGTAGGGGAGATTTGCAAGAATCAGATCAAATTTTACGCTTTTCTGAATAGCGCTGAAAAGGTCGGAACAAATAAGGCTGGTACTGTCTGATATGTCTAACAGCAGTGCGTTCTTTTTTGCCACACACAATGCGTCCGGGGAAATATCCACACACATTACGTTGTGCCTGGTTTTTTTTGCAATGGTTAAACCGATGGTGCCGGGCCCTGTGCCCATGTCCAGCAAAAGAAGGGGGTCTTTCCTTGTCCTGATTATCTTCAGGGCCTCTTCAACAAGCGTCTCTGTTTCGGGTCTTGGTATAAGAACCCTTTCGTCCACAAAAAACACCTCCGAAAAAAATTCTTTTTCTTTCAGTATATAGGCAAGGGGGGTTCCTTCCCGCCTTGATTTCAAGAGCCCTTCTATCCGGGAAGCTTCTTCTCTGCACACCACCCTCTCATAACTCGCAAAGACCTCTTCTTTGCGTATTGAAAGGGCGTGGGCAATGATATTTACAAGGTCAAGTCTTGTAACATCTCTTTCTCCAACAACAATGTCCCTGATTCGCAACGACAATTACCCTGCTTTTAAAGACTCCGACTGAAAATGGGCAACGAGTGGGTTTACGATGTCTTCAATGTTTCCATCTAAAACATTCTGCAGTTTATAGAGTGTCAAGCCGATTCTATGATCTGTGACCCTTCCCTGGGGAAAATTGTACGTTCTGATTCTTTCGCTCCTGTCGCCGCTGCCAACCTGTTTTTTTCTCTCTTCAGATATTTCCAGCTCCTTCTCCGCTTCCATCTTCTCTTTAAGCCTTGTTCTAAGCACCCTGATGGCCTTTGACTTGTTCTTGTGCTGGGACTTTTCGTCCTGGCAGGTTACCACAAGGCCCGTCGGTATGTGGGTTATCCGCACCGCAGAGTCTGTGGTGTTCACGTGTTGCCCTCCGGGCCCGCTTGATCTGAATACATCAATTCTCAGGTCCTCAGCGCTCATGTTTATTTCCGTCTCCTCGGGCTCGGGCAGAACAGCCACGGTCACCGCCGATGTATGGATTCTTCCCTGGGCCTCTGTTACGGGGACCCTCTGTACCCTGTGAACACCGCTCTCATGTCTGAGCTGGCCGTATGCATCCCTGGCCTCTATTACCATAACAACCTCTTTGAATCCGCCGAGATCAGATATGCTTGCAGCCATCAATTCGGTCTTCCATTTCATCTTCTCCGCGTATCTCGTGTACATTGTAAAAAGGTCTCTCGCAAAAAGCGCTGCCTCTTCGCCCCCGGTGCCTGCTCTTATCTCGAGAAAGGTATTCTGAACGTTCTTCTCGTGCCTGCCCAACAATCTTCCCCGCAGGAGTGTTTCAAGCTTTTCCTTGCCGTCTGATAGATGGTTTGCCTCCTCTTTTATGAGGGCCTTCATCTCTTCCTGCGTTTCTGATTTGAGCATTTCAAGGGTCTTCTCTTCTTCGTCCTTCGTCTTTTTCCATTCCCTGAAAGGTTCAACAATCTCTTTCAGCTCCGCATATTCTTTTGTAAGTTTTTTATAGACCTCCATGTTGGCAACAGCCTCCGGCTTTGCCATTTCATGCTCTATCTCTTCATAGCGCCTTTCGGACTCTTCTAATTTCTCGAACATCAGGTGGTTTTTTTGCCGTACCTCTTCTCAAATTTCTCCACCTGTCCGGTAGAGTCAAGCCGTTTTTCCTTGCCGGTAAAAACAGGGTGACACTTTGCACATATTTCTACGCTTATCTTTTCCCTTACCGATAAGGTCTCAAAGGTGTTGCCGCAGGCACACTTAACCGTTGCCTTCTTGAGATTTGGATGTATCCCTTTCTTCATGTTACACTCCTTTGCTCATGGAATATATAAAGTCTTTGTTTGAATCGGAATCCGCCAGCTTTTCGATTAAAAACTCCATGGAGTCAACCGGGTTCATGGGTTGTAATACCTTTCTCAAAAGCCATATTCTCGATAAGTCGCCGTTTTCTATCAGCAACTCTTCTTTTCTTGTTCCTGATTTATTAATGTCGATGGCAGGAAATACCCTTTTCTCGGCAAGTTTTCTGTCTAAATATATCTCCATATTGCCCGTTCCCTTAAATTCTTCAAAAATGACCTCGTCCATCCTGCTCCCTGTGTCTATCAATGCAGTTGCAACGATGGTAAGGCTGCCCCCTTCCTCGATATTCTTGGCCGCCCCGAAAAACCTTCTCGGTTTCTGCATGGCCGATGCATCAATGCCGCCCGAGAGAATCTTTCCGCTCGAAGGAACCACCGTGTTATAAGCCCTCGCAAGCCTTGTGATGCTGTCCAGAAGAATAACTACGTCCCTTTTGTGCTCAACAAGCCTTTTCGCCTTTTCTATAACTATTTCTGCAACCTGAACGTGTCTTGTTGCGGGCTCATCAAAGGTTGAACTTATTACTTCACCATTTACAGACCTCATCATGTCGGTAACCTCCTCGGGTCTTTCGTCGATGAGCAGGACGATGAGAATAATCTCCTTATGGTTGGCGGTTATGCTGTTCGCTATGTGCTGAAGAAGCATGGTCTTGCCTGTTCTTGGGGGTGCTACTATGAGCCCCCTCTGGCCCTTGCCGATAGGCGTGAAGAGGTCCATAACCCTTGTCGACATGTTGGTGCTGTTTGTTTCAAGCACGGTTCTTTCGTTAGGATATATGGGTGTGAGATTATCAAAAATTATCTTGTCCTTTGCAACGCTCGGGTCGTCAAAGTTAACCGTTTCGACCTTAAGAAGGGCAAAGTATTTCTCGTTGTCTTTCGGCGGTCTGATTTGACCCGATATGGTGTCTCCTGTCCTCAGGCCAAACCTTTTTATCTGTGATGGGGAGATGTATATATCGTCAGGGCCGGGTAGATAGTTTGAGTCTGTAGATCTCAAAAACCCAAACCCTTCCGGGAGTATTTCCAGAACGCCTTCACCATATACGGACTCGTTCTTGTCCACCATTGCCTGTAATATAGCGAATATCAGTTCCTGTTTCCTCAGTCCTGATGCGTTCTCTACGTTCAGATCCTTTGCAATCTGTGTAAGTCCCCCGATCTTGGTTCTCTTTAAATCATTAAGATGCATGTGGTTCTACCTCCCATCCTTTTATCTTTTCCAAAAGCATTGCTGTTTCTTTTTTAAGGTCCTCGACTGTCCCGTTGTTGTGCACAACCCAGTCTGCCGTTCTTTCTTTCTCTTTCAGGGGCATCTGAAAGGCCATCCTTCTTTTAACATCCTCTTCGTCCATTCCCCTGTTTTTTAGTCTCACGGTCAGCATTTCCGCATCCGTGGATACTACAACGGTTCTGTCCATCTTCTTGTACAGTCCTGTCTCAAAAAGGAGAGGGCCGTCTATTATGACTGATTTTGCGCCGCTTTTTTTAATCTGCTCTGCATTTCTAAACAGTCTTTCTACTATTCCGGGGTGCACTATCTTTTCGAGTTTTTTTAACGAATCTCTGTTCTGGAATGCGGCGCTCCTCATTTTCTCGATGTTTACGTGATCCCCCGAAATATACTCTGTACCAAAAACATTACCTATTTCTTTTTTCACGTCTTCCAAGGAAAGCACTTCTTTGGCGATCCCGTCGAGGTCGATTACCTCAAACCCTTCTTTTTTAAGCATGCTTGATACGGTGGTCTTTCCGCTCCCTATAATGCCGGTTATGCCTACGAGGATCATATATCGAGATTTCTGACATTCATGGCATTTTCTTCTATGAAAGCCCTTCTGGTTTCTATGTTGCTACCCATTAAAACGGTGAACATTTGGTCGGCCCCGATGGCGTCTTCTATTGAGACTCTGAGGAGGCTTCTTTTTTCCGGGTTCATGGTTGTTTCCCATAGCTGTTCCGGGTTCATTTCGCCCAGGCCCTTATATCTCTGTATGCTGATTCCGTCTTTGCCGCGTTCATTAATGTACTTAACAAAGTCCTCTGTGCCCTTTGTTTCTGTTCTTGAACCACCATCGGTAATTACTATCTCTTCTTCGTAGAATTCTTTTACTTTATTGTAGTCCTTGAGTCTGTCCGTATAGTCTTCCTGGCTGCACGTTTCATAGTCTATTTCAACGGGGATCTCTTCTTTGTCCGCTTTTTTTATATATAGCCTGTAGAGGTTGTGTTCCCTGTCTCTTTCCATTTCCACCGTATAGCCGGCCCTGCTCATATGCGCTTTGAATGCATCTAATTTCTCTTTTTCTTCAAAGTCTTCTCTTCTCCATATGTTCGATCTGAAAAGCCCAAGCATGGTTGTTCTGTCGATGCCAGACCTCGACATCTCTTTCAGAAACCGCTCAACCCTTCTCATTCCCTCTATGTGTTCTTTTAAAAGGTCTTTGTTTACTTCTTTGCCTCCTACGCGGCATTCTACCTTTTCGACGCCTCTTCGCGTAACAAAGCTTTCAAATTCATCTTCGTCTTTTATGTAGACCTCTTTGTTTCCCTGCTTGGTTTTATAAAGTGGTGGCTGTGCTATATAAAGATACCCGTTCATAATTATTTCTGGTATCTTTCTGTAAAACAAGGTGAGGAGGAGCGTTCTGATGTGTGAGCCATCAACGTCCGCATCGGTCATTATAATGATTTTTTTATACCTGAGCCTCTCTATGTTATCAGAATTTATCCCGACCGCCAGATATACTGACCGTATTTCGTTGTTCAAAAGAACCTTTTCCTGATTTGCTTTTTCGACGTTAAGTATCTTTCCTTTTAATGGCAAAATTGCCTGAACCTTGCGGTCCCTTCCCTGTTTTGCAGAGCCCCCTGCCGAATCCCCCTCTACAATGAAGAGTTCGCATATGTCCGGGTTACTTTCCTGACAATCAGCGAGCTTTCCCGGCAGTATCCCTCCTTCTATAAGGCTTTTGTTTTTTACAAGATCCTTCGCTTTTTTTGCTGCCTCTCTTGCCTTTTTTGTTTCATAAGCCTTATTAATAATAATTTTTGCAACGTTTTGATTTATCTCAAAATATTCGGCAAGTTTTTCGTTCATGATGGACTCGACAAAACCCTTAACCTCGCTGTTCCCGAGTTTTGCCTTTGTCTGTCCTTCAAACTGAGGGTTCTGTATCTTTATGCTTATAACTGCCACCAGACCTTCTTTTATATCATCGCCGGAAACGCTTTCTTTGTTTTTCTGGGTTGAGTTGGACTGTATAAAGTTATTTATACTTCTTGTGAGTGCACTTCTGAACCCTGTTACGTGTGACCCGCCTTCCTGTGTGTTCACGTTGTTTACAAAACTGTTAATATTCTCGTTATATCCGTCATTGTACTGAATAGCGACTTCCAGAACGTCAATTGTCTGTTTGGTGCTCGAAATATGGATCGGTTCTTCAAAAAGTACGGTTTTGTTGACGTTGAGGAATTTTACAAAGGATTTTACGCCGCCTTCGTGTTTGAATTCCTGTCTTTTTCCTTTCCTCTCATCAGTCAAAACAATGTATATGCCGTTATTGAGAAACGATATTTCTCTCATTCTGTGGGTAAGAACATCGTTACTGAATTCTATTGTTTCAAATATGTTTTTGTCGGGCTTAAATTTTACCTTTGTGCCGGTTTTATCGGTATCTCCTATGATCTTCAAATCCATCAGCCTGTTGCCGCATGCATATCTCTGAAAATAAACCTTACCGTCCCTTCTTATCTCTACTTCAAGATATTCGGACAGTGCATTAACTACTGACAGACCTACCCCGTGCAGGCCTGCAGAATATCTGTAGGTGTCTTTGTCAAACTTGCCGCCTGCATGCAGTTTTGTCAGAACAACCTCCAGCGCTGACATGTTCTCGCCTGCGTGTAATGCTACCGGAATGCCTCTCCCGTTATCCTCGCATGTTACGCTGTTGTCTCTGTGTATAGTAATTGCAATTCTGTTACAATAACCTTCCAGCGCTTCGTCCACGCTATTATCAACAAGCTCATATACAAGATGGTGGAGGCCCTCTGTGGCGGTGTTTCCTATGTACATAGACGGAACCTTCCTTACCGCATCAAGTCCGTCTAAAATTTTTATGTTTTCTGCTCCGTATTCTCTCATTCTAAATCCTTATAGGCATAATAATATTTTTGTGATTTTTCCCCTCTTCGCCCTCAAAGAGAACGGCCCCGTATACAGAAGGAGCTTTTATAACAATATCTGTTCCGTCTATACGAGAAACCACATCTAAAACAAACCTTACGTTAAAATTCATGCTTATCTTCTCGCCTTTATAATCCACTTCAATTACCTCTTTTGCACGCCCTATCTCTGATTCTGCTTCAATATCCATTGTATTTTCATATAAAGTTATTTTTACCGGCTCTGCTCTCCCTATAATTGCCGAAACCTTTTTTAGTCCTCTAAAAATAGTGTCCTTATTAACCCTTACAACATTCACGTTGCTCTCTGGAATGACATTCTCAAAGTCCGGGAAACTTCCCTCTATTATTCTTGAAATTAATGTGACGTTTTTTGTACTGAATTGTATGTGTTTTTCGCCGATGCACATCTTTACCTCTTCATCTTCACCAATAATCCGCTCAATCTCTGCTATTGATCTCCTTGGAATAATTATTCCTTTAAATCCTTTTAGTCCGGCCACATCTTTCCTATATAAAGACATCCTAAAACCGTCTGTCCCGACAACTATTATATCCCCTTCAAACCCCTTCATATACATACCAGTCAATACATACCGCGTTTCATCGAGAGATATGGCAAAGTCAACTTTGTTTATCATTTCCAGTAAAATCCTGCCATTTATATAAACCTCTTCATATCCCGAAATTTCTTTTACTTCCGGAAATTCTTCCGGGTCTTGCAAGCTCAGTACAAATTCTGACTGCTTCTGTTTTATTGAAAGAATATTATCTGTTATTTCGAGGCTTATATCGCCGTTTTCCATTTCTCTTAATATTTCCTGAAGTTTTTTCCCGTGAATGATGATTTTCTTCTCAAAGTCTGTTTTATAGTCAATATATCCTATGGCGCTTACTTCAAGGTCTGTAGAATAAAACCTGATTCCTGACGGACCGAATTCTATAAGGAGATTTGAAAGTATTGGCATAAGTGATCGTTTTTCTGTTATGCCGACTAATTTTGTAATTGGTGTAAGAAATATGTTCTTATCTATTACTATATTCATAATAAACCTCTCGTATTAGTAATATATTGTGTTGAAATGTTGAAAAGACAGCAACTAGAGAATAATAAAACAGAAAAGTCACAAAAAATAGTTTTGAGATTGTTTAAGGGATGTGAATTCATGTAGACTTAACCTTCAATTCTATCTTTTCAACAATCTCTTTAAATTCTTTTTTTATCTTCATCTCTTCCTCCACCCTCTTTATAGAATGGATTATTGTGGCGTGATCTCTTCCGCCGAGCTTCTCTCCAATACCAACAAGAGAAGTATCTGTTAATCTTCTTGAGAGGTATATTGTAACCTGCCGGGGAATCATGACGGACCTTACGCGCTTTCCAGATTTTATATCTGACACTTTAACTGAAAAATAAGACGATACCTCCTTTAATATCATATCTATTGTAATCTCCTTCTTTTTTTCTTTAATAATGTGTCCCATAATTTCTTTTGCAAGACCGACGGTTATAGGAACATTGTTTAATGATGCAAATGCACCGATTCTTATTAAAGAACCTTCGAGCGACCTCACGCTGTCATCAACAATTGAGGCAACAAAAAATGCAACATCATTGGGAAGATCAATATTTTCGAGTTCGGCTTTCTTATTAAGTATTGCAACCTTTGTTTCAAGATCGGGTGACTGGATATCGGCAATAAGACCCCACTCAAACCTGGAACGGAGCCTTTCCTCAAAGTGTTCAATATCTCTCGGAAACTTATCGCTCGTGACAACAACCTGTTTCATGTTGTCATAGAGCGTGTTAAATGTGTGGAAAAATTCCGCCTGGGTTCTTTCTTTTCCTGCAATAAACTGAATATCATCAATAAGCAGCACATCCATTCTTCTAAATCTGTTTCTGAAGTCATCCATCTTTTCATATCTTAAAGAATTTATAAGCTCGTTTGTAAAAACCTCTGCCGTGATATAACATATGCGGTCAGCATTAACCCCTCCGTGCCTGATAAGAAAATTTCCGACGGCATTCAACAGGTGTGTTTTGCCAAGACCGACGCCCCCGTATATAAAAAGGGGATTATACGTTTTTCCCGGGTTTGTCGCAACAGCAAGACACGCCGCATTTGCAAACTGGTTGCTGGCACCAACAACAAAGCCCTCAAAGGTATATCTTGGATTAAAATTATTATACGGTGCCGCCTTTTTTACTGCAAAAACCTTCTTTTCTTCGATCTTTTCTTCTTTTTTAAGGACATATTCCATCTTCACATTTTCTTTTGCAACGTCTTTTAAAAGGGCAACGAGGATGGGTTCAAAGTTTTCTATTACCCAGTCACGAAAAAATGTATTTGGAACGGACACGCAACATTTTCCGTCTTTATAGTCGATGAACCGCAACGGCTCAATCCATGTTTTATAGCTGTCCTCATTGATTATACCAGCTATCTTTGGTTTTATCTGGGATAGAATGTCAAACATCTTAAGGTCAATTTTTCAACATTTTTTCAACATATGTGGAAAACTAAAATGCTCTTGAAAGGTTAATATCCAATATTAATATATGTATGAGCAAAATTCAACTGTTTTTTTCCTGGCCGACACAAACAATATATTGATTGACCGCCTTTGTTCTGATATTGTTTCCCGTTACGAAAGCCCGCTTATAATTATCACCAATTAGCTTATAATATCCTTGACTTAAGCGCGGCAAACCCTTGCAACAAGAGCACTCGTTCACCACAAGCAAACACACTCACAAAGAGTCTTCCGTGCACGAAAAGAATATCAAGCAGACGGCACAAAACAATTAAAAAAGAACCCTCCTCGCCGGCATCCCTGCCATTTCTTCCGGGCAGAACCGCTCAAAGCCCCGAAGCATCCTGAAATGAGTTACAGAAAACGCTGTACCTTCCCCAACAACCTTGAGAGCAAAACAGAACGGGTTTTTGTTCGCCTCTCCTTACGAAAGAAGGAAAAAGCCACAGCCAACCCGGTCAGTTCGGAAGCAGGCTCACCGTCACCCATATGATTAATGTATGGCGGCGAAACGCTATTTGCTATTTTGGCGACGATTTGTGGAATGTGACCTCTGGAAGTTTACCACTGCTCCACGTTGAGGCCCGACACCCCTTCATAGACGATTTTGCTTTTCAGGGATTCCGCCACAACCTCACGGAAGAGGGTTTTGTTTTTCATTTTGAGTGGTATTGATAATTTCAGGAAAAATCTGATTCTGTCGCCTGTTGATATCCTCTTCGGAATGGTGGTGTTCAACTGTGTCAACACCCTTTTGAGGGACTCCGTGTCCGTTTCCGTGAAAACAATATCCTCCACGTCCAGGAGGATAAACCCCCCATCCCTCAATACAAAAACATTGCAGGCCTTCACATCCCTGTGGATTATCCACTGCCCTATCGCATGAACAAAAAAGGTAGAAAATGTGTCAATAAACATTCTCCTCTCATGCACACCGAATCTGTCATATTCCCTGTCCAGATAACGGTCAAGTTCTTCGCCCCTGCCTGCCAGATCTTCCATGGCGATAAACCCCTTTTCAATGAGAGATGGCCTTTTGACAAAAAACGCCTGGGGTACCACCCGGAGGTTTAAATACGTTAAGGCAATGTGATTTTTCCAGGCCCTGTTCAAGCGCCTCTTGTTCCGGTATGTTTTTCTTACGTGGTCACTGTACCGCTCTATCTTTACTTTTTTGTCCTTTTTTATCACAGAGCACAGCGTGCCCTTGCCGTGCCCCTCGAATCCGGCAATATAGACACAATTACGGTCTTTTGCCATTGTTGATGTGTCATCAAATGCCCGCTCCATCTTTTTCAGAATCCACCGGTGTCTCAGGCGCTTCAGCTCTGCCTCAAGGGGTTTCCTTATGCCCTTTTCGCCATACCGCTGAAAAAAGGCACTCTTCTCTTCCTCGCTGAGGCTTTGATATACCATGGTAATGGCGTGTGCGAGGTTTGATATTTCGTCGCTGAGCGAAAAAGTGCTTTTGATTTTCATTTTGTGCAAATCGACGAGGTACAGCCTGTCCTTATGGACAATAATGTTATTCAGGTGCAGGTCGTTGTGCCTGATGCGGTGAAGCTTCAACACATTCAAGAAATCTGCAAGCTGAAGGAGAAGGGTGTTTTTTCCAACACTTGCCGTATATGCATTTACAAAGGTGTTACCATCAATCCATTCCTGAATTACGTATGATCCCGTATCTGAAATTCCATACCCAAGAGGTTCGGGCGTGGGGATTGAAAGCAAAATCAACTTGCCGGCCAAATAGAATTCTTTTTTCCCCCTCGGCGAAATCCGGTTTCTCAAAAGCCCGTAAAAACCCTTTTCTTTGAAAAATTTTATGAAAATCTTTTTTCCTGCATGTTCAAAGGTAAAATGGCCCCTTTTTGTTGCCCCTTCGCACGAAACTTCTTTCACAAAATCGACAGGCAACTCGTCTTTAAGAAACCACTTAATGTTGTGTGTCCTGACGATTTTCATAAGTTATTTATGATCTCTGAGACCTTCGGGCCCCAGGATTGCAGAGAAAATTTGTCTTCCACGAATCCCCGTGCTATTTTACCCATCCGTTTTCTTAAATCCACGTTCTCTGAAAGTTCGTTGATGGCATCTTTCCATCCATCCAAATCTTCTCTCAAAAACCCATTCACACCATTTTCTATCATTTCCCGTGCAACGCCAACAGGGTGTGTCAGCGATGGCATTCCTGCTGCCATGTACTGAATGAGCTTGAGTCCACACTTTCCCCTTGACCATATATCGTCCCTGACCGGCATGATTCCCATGTCAAAACCAAGCAAGGCCGCCTTCTCTTTCTCCTTCTGCCATTTTTCAAAAAACACCCCCCTTGCTTCAATCTCAGGGGGACGATCAGCTACCACCATAAAATTGATTTTTTCCGGATCGAAAACGGAAAGCAACAGTTCTTTCATGTCAAGCAGGTATCTCAACGTAGCGCCACTCCCTGTCCAACCTACAACAAACGGCGTTTTTTGATAATGGTTTTTTACGGGATATTCGTCGGTGTTCACGACGGTGGGAACACGGTATATGTTATTTTCTCTATGGCGGCCCGCCTCTTTGCAGAGAAATCCGTTTCCGCAGAAAACCGCATCGGCATTCCTTACAACCCTCGCAAACCTCGACCGCCTCGTTGAACTCTCACCTCTTGTTCCATACATGACAGCATCATCAAAATCATAGATAAGCCTTTTCGCATGCATCCTCAGCAAGGAAAACTTGAGGGGGTTAAGGAGAACCCTCTGCAGATAGACCACATCGGCAGATCTGGCACAACCCAGAATGTTTGTGAATTTTTCTTTTGTGGTAAGGAGTTCAACCTCAAAGCCGATTTTCTCAAGATAAGGAAAATACTGATGGATTCTATACCCTTCAGGGTTTTCCAGGGTAAATATATTGTGGGTAAAAAAGAGGATTTTTTTCATCCGTCCACGGATTCATCGGGCATTGCTTTTAAAGAAATTACTGAAATATCGTCTAAAGCCACCCCTGAAATCAGTTGCCCTGAGTTTGTCCTCATCGACCATGGGTCCGCTCACAAGTTTCTTTGGCCCTGAAGCTTCGATAAGGTAGTCTTCGATAACCAGACAATCCATCTCGGTAGACATGAAGCACTTCAGCGCCTCGGCAGGCGTCTCTACAATGGGTTCCCCGGCAACGTTGAAGGATGTGTTGAGAATAACCGGAACACCGGTAATCTTGAAGAATTCGTGAATGAGGTCGTAATATCTCCCGTTATCTTCGCGGGTAACGGTCTGAACACGTGCGGTTCCATCTACATGGGTTATGGCAGGAATAACCTTCTGCTTATCCTCTTTGACCCCGGCAATAAGGAGCATATAAGGGCTTTCGCAGGCCAGGTCAAAATACTCTGAAACATATTCACGGAGCACTGAAGGGGCAAAGGGTCTGAAACCCTCTCTGTGCTTTACTTTCTCGTTGAGAATGTCTTTCATCTCCGGCTTCCCGGGATCACAGATGATGCTCCGGTGACCAAGCGCACGGGGACCGATCTCGCTCCCCCCTTCAAACCATCCAAGGATTTTCCCGTCCGCCAGGAGCTTTGCAGCCTTTCGGAAAAGATCCTTTTCTTTTGTAAAACGGATATTCGGTGTGTTTTTGAGGGTCTCTAAAACCTCTTCCTCGCTATACGATCTTCCCAAATATGCATTTTTAAACCGGTATTTTTTGGGGTCTTCGCCGTTTATGACATGAGCCCCGTATAAAGCACACCCCAAGGCTATCCCCGAGTCACATGCACCGGGCTGTATGAAAATATTCTCAAAGGGGGTGTTATCAAGAATTTTCTTATTTGCAACACTGTTAAGCCCCACACCGCCAGCATAGCAGAGGTTCTTCGAAGGGCTTATCCTGTAAAGATGATTGGCAACGGCAACGAGGGCCTCTTCGAGCGCATCCTGTACTTCGAAGGCTATTTGGGTATAAACATCGTCGGGAAGCCGTTCTTTCTTCCTTTGTGGTATATCCGGATAGAAGAGCTTTTGAAAACAATCATTATACCGTACAAAGTTCTTTTCGCTCGGTATGAGCGCCGCCCCGTCTACGATCTCACAAAAGTTTTTGCGGAAGCTTCTCTCTCCGCTTTCACCGTACGGCGCAAGGCCCATGACCTTCCCTGAGCCGAAATCACCCATACCCAGAAATACGGAGGTACCCATGTAGAGAAGGCCGATTCCGTTTCTGTAACCCGGCATCGAGTAATCTTTTCTTATGGTAAACAGCTTCCCGTCCATTGCCCTGTAAAAGGACTGAACCTCTTCCATCTTTTTCTGTATCTTTGCATCGATAATTATCAGAATAAAAGGCGCCTTCTCTTCCGCTTCGTAATCAATGGCGTTGCTCCCCAATCCATCTACCACCATTACCGTGGCCTCATCGAAGGGTGACGGGTAAAAAGCACCCGCCGCATGTGCAGTATGATGGGAAACGGTCTGGATGGGGCCGCCGTAGCTAAGCTCAGACCTTATCATCTCCACCTCTTTGTTTCTCCCGTCTTTCCCAATACGGGTAACCCCTACAATCAGGTCAATATCCTCGATGTCCTTCAGGCCAGCGGCACCAAGAAGGTAACGGATCGATTTATGGGGGAACGCCCCGGAATGTTTTGCCCTGTCGAGCCTCTCCTCGCCTATGGCAAGAAGGCGCCCCCCGGAGATGAGGGCTGCTCCGGTATCATGGCCGAACGTATGAAGACCTAAAATGTTCATGCTGTTGAGTTGTAATATAGCAAAACCACCCCTGCCCGTCAACTTCAAAGCATTCCCCCAGCAATTTATGTTACTTGACACGCCTTTCCCTTCTCTTTTATAATGAAGGGCGTTTTTTGCATAACCCATCATGCAAATATTATCAATCAGAGGAGGTTTTTGTATGAACAGGAAACGGTTTGGACTGGGCATAGCCCTTTTATTGCTTTTTGTCTTTGCTGCAAGCGGTTTTTCGGCAAATTATAAACCTGAATACAAGATGAGCATCGTCGTGGGGCCAACGGGGCCGTGGGGGGAGTCTGCCGCACGATTCGCTGAGGCAGTTAAAAAGGCCACAGACGGAAGGATTAACATAAAACCGTACTATAGCGGTCAACTCTTCGCAGGTAAGCAGACAAACGAATTCCTTCTCATGAAACAGGGGGTTATCGACTTTGCGGTGGGTTCAACGATCAACTGGTCCCCGACAGTAAAGGAATTGAACATTTTCTCCCTTCCCTTTTTCTTCCCCAGCTATAAAGCCCTGGATGCAGTAGAATACGGGGAAGTGGGCAAACAATTATTTAGAACTATTGAAGAAAAGGGTGTTGTCGGTCTCGGATGGGCAGAGAACGGTTTTAGGGACCTTACAAACAGCAAAAGGGCTATAAAAACCCCTGCAGACCTCGAAGGCCTTAAGGTAAGGGTTGTGGGGTCACCCATATTTATTGATACATTTAAGGCCATGGGGGCAAACCCTATGTCCATGAACTGGGGCGAAGCCCTTTCAGCATTCCAGCAGGGCACCGTTGACGGGCAGGAAAACCCTGTTGTTTCTGTCATTATTCCCAATAAACTCTGGCAGGTACACAAGTATATGACCGTGTGGAACTACGCAATCGACCCCATCATCCTCGGCGTGAGCAAACAGGTCTGGGACACCCTTGACCAGAAGGATAGAGATGCAATTAAAAAGGCTGCCGAAGAAGTGGTGAAATGGCAGAAAAAGGCTGCACGGGAAGGCTTGGAAGGCAGCACTGCAGCATTCGATAACCTGAAAAAGAACGGGATGGAGGTAACTGTCCTTACCCCTGCACAGATAAAGGTCTTCAAGGACAAGACAAAATCCGTATATGACAAATGGTCTAAAGAGATCGGCATTGAGCTGGTAAGAGCCGCCGAAAAAGACATCCGGAAGGCAGCAGGAACAAAATAGCTCATACTAATTCGGATTCAAAGATAGAACGAGGCGAGGAGGAGACGACGACGAAGGCAACGAAGTTATATGAATGAAGGCGAATTGGTATCAGTGATTAAAAAGATATACGAAAACATGGAAGAAGCAGCGGGCGTTGTCCTGCTCGCAGTAATGGCGCTATTTGCCTTTTTAAATGTTATCACCCGCTACTTCATCCAGTACTCCTTTGCCTTCACTGAAGAAATTGAGGTTGCCTGTCTTGTGTGGCTCACCATGCTCGGGGCGGCCGCAGGTTTTCGAAGAGGGGTGCACCTGGGTTTTGATCTCCTTAAGATGCGTTTCCCGAACCTGGGGCGGAATTTTCTCTCTCCCCTTGCATCGCTTTTAACAATCGTAACGATCTGTTTTATCGTCTGGTTCAGTGTTTTTCAAATAAAGGACGAAATCGCATTGAATATCACCACCGAGGCGCTGAACATACCGCACTGGTGGTATACCCTTTCCATGCCTGTAGGCGGGGCTTTAGTCGTGCTCCGCGTGATAGAGGCAGCCTGGAAAAGATTTAAGCATAATCAAAGGTTCCGTGAAAATGGTGGATGACACATGAAAGTAAGCACATTGCGTGAGATAACTCATGAAATAGCGAGTCTCACGAGCGAGAAGGGAAGGCCGGGGTACCCGCAAAGCGGGTCGTGGCTTTGCTGCCGGAGGGGGCGACGTGAGCCCCAGAAAAGAGCAAGCGTATAATGGAACCGGTTATTGCATTCTTCGCAGTGTTTCTTGTCCTGCTCTTACTGGGGATCCCGGTGGCTACTTCTCTCGGCTTTACTGCTACCCTCCTCATATGGAAATACAACCTCGGCATAGAGGTGCTCGCCCCTAATTTTTATGCCTCTGTAGCCAAGTTTCAGCTTCTTGCCCTGCCTTTCTTCATTCTCGCAGGCCTTATCCTGGATCGCTGCGGAATTTCAAAGAGGCTTATTCACTTTGTCAGTCTGCTGATAGGGCCTATCCCCGGCGGACTTGCCATTGTTACTATTATCGTGGGGGTCATATTCGCAGGGATCTCCGGGTCAGGCCCAGCGGATACGGCGGCGCTCGGGATGATTCTCTACCCTGCCATGATTGCCATGGGTTATGACAAGGGATACACGGCGGCGCTTATTGCAAGCTCAGGGTCACTCGCTATTGTGATCCCCCCGAGCATAGCATTCATCATATATGGGGTCATTACGAGCACCTCGGTTCCTGCCCTCTTTGCCGCAGGAGTAATACCCGGCATCATCACCGCGCTCCTTCTTATTATCCCTTCCTTTTTCATTGCAAAGAAATATGGGTGGAAGGGGGAAAAATGGGGAACACCAAAAGAGATATGGCAGGCCTTCAAAGAGGCCTTTTGGGGCCTTCTTGCCCCTGTTGTGATTCTGAGCGGTATTTATGGCGGCATTTTTACTGCCACAGAGGCAGCAGTTGTGGCGGTCTTTTACGGACTGTTCATCGGATTTTTCATCTACAAAACACTTACATTTACAATGCTTTACGGGATATTCAGGGATTCTGTCCTCTCTTCGGCAGTAGTCATGTTTATCGTTGCCTTTGCGGGACTTTTTTCATGGACCGGCTCCACGCTGGGCGTCATGGATAAAACCTCGGCCTACCTGCTTTCGCTTTCATCGAACCCCTTTACCATCCTGGTTCTCATAAATGTCATGCTCTTCGTTGCGGGCATGCTCATGGACGCGATCTCTATTTATTATGTCTTCCTGCCCATTCTTATACCGATAATGAAGTTCTTTAACTGGGATCCCATCTGGTTCGGCGTTGTCATGACGCTGAATCTCTCCATCGGCCAGATTACACCGCCTGTGGCAGTAAACCTTTATGTTATCGCAAATATATCCAACCTTTCCCTTGAAAAGATATCCAGGTCGGTTATTCCTTTCGTTGCGATAATGCTTGTGGCGCTTCTTATCACGATGCTTTTCCCCTCTCTTTCGCTATACCTTCCGGGGTTGTTCGGGCTGAAGTAAATCGGTTGTCAGCAAAACCTTTTAAAACCGATAGCTGAACACTGACTGCTATATGCCTAAAGGGCTTGTTGCCCAAACATACATATAATCAATAATATAGAATATGAGCAGGAAGAACTTTGCGGCTTCGCCGTTAAACCATTACGCGAGTCGCGCCTTCGAGCATTTTTGGGTACCCACTCGGCGAGAATAAACGTCCCGAAGGGCAATTCGCATGTCTGAGTCCCGGTATTTTGGGACGAGTTTGCGAAATTAAGTTAAATTCGAGCCTCGGGTACCCGCTTGCGGGTGCGGTAAAAAGCGCAGCGAAGCAGGGAGCGAAACAGTGTTCCTGCCCGTATCATGTTTGGGCAACAAGCCGTAAACGCTTAATTTGGTTATTGGAATGCCCTTCTCTTCTTTCTCCTTGTCGGATTAGGAACGAGAAGGTCCATGATGTCGTCGATTGTTATGATGCCTTTTATCCTTTTTTCCTCGTCAAGGACAGGGATGGCAACAAAATCGTACTTGGATACAATTTCTGCGATCTCTTTCCGTTCTGTATCAAGATATACGTGCTTTACGTTCTGTAGCATCACGTCCCCCAGCTTCACATCCAGGGGTGTAGTCAGGAGTTTCTTGAGCGTCAGGACGCCAAGGAGATGGTCATCGTTATCCACCACATAAATGTAATAGATAAACTCTACGTCAGGCACAAGGAGTCTTATGCCCGCCAGCGTTTCGTCGATGGTCATGTCAGGTGAAAAATCGAGAAATTCGCTTGTCATTAACCCACCCGCAGTATCCTCCTCGTAACTGAGCAGACCCTTGACTTCTGTGGCATCTTCGGTCTCCATGAGCGACAAAAGCTCCTGTGACTTTTCTTCCGGCATCTCGCCAAGGATGTCTGCGGCCTCATCGGGAGGCATCTCTTCGAGTATGTCGGAGATCATCTCCTTGTCCATCTCCTTCAGTATTTTCCCCCTGACCTCTGTAGACACCTCGTGGAGCGCTTCACCTGCCAGCTCCTCGTCTATGGACGAAAGGAGCAGGGTGCCTTCCTCTGGATCTATTTCTGTGAGGATTTCTGCCAGGTCAGAGGGGTGAAGCTCGCCAAGCTGTCTTCGTGCTACATTTAATGTTAAGTTTCGCAGATGAGCGTCTATCGTCTGTAGAAAACGCCAGTCTATGATGTGTTCCTTTATGGGTTTTTTAAAAAGCGACAGGGTCTTCTGGATCATCTGACCCCCGTCTACCCTTCTCAGGATTCCATTCAATCCTACATCAATGCCGATTACACATATGGCGCCATCGCCCTCGCCGAGCTTGAGGTCGTTTACCCTTACAACCTTTGCGCCATTCACATCCAGTATCTGCTTGTCAAGAATGTGTTTCTTTACCAATATATCGCCTTCTGTGTGTCTATATTTATTGAGGGCTGCTTCCGGCAGGTTAATCGTGATCACGAAACGGTTGAAAAGCTGAAGATGTTCAACCGGAACCTCAAGGAGCTGCTTTTTGTCTTTTAGAATAATCTTGATCACGCCGGGATATTTCGAACCGGGCACTATAACAAGATCCCACAGGATGCCCAATTTTCTCCCGAACTGGTCAATGACATCTTTTCTCAATATTTCGCTTAAATATACGTCTGTTATATAAGCCATGCATTAATTGTAACACCACACATCGATTAAGACAACCGGTAATTTGTGCTTTTATGGATGTCTTTTAAGATACTGCACGACGATACCGGCAAATTTCTCGTTGCCCGAAGGGGTAAAGTGTCCATAATTGTCAACAAAGCATGATGCATCATAGTTCACCTGCAGCACCTCTCCGATAAAATCAACTTTCTCGGCGGCGCATACTTCCCGGAGGGCATCGTTATATAGCCCCATCACCAGCCTTAGGTCTTTGTCCTTAACATAGGGAATCCAATCGTACTCTTTGTCGCCGGTGAGCATGTCGTAACGCAAGACCTGGGGTATCATAACGGGCCTTACCCCCTGGGCCCTGCACAACGAGATAAGCAATTTGATGTTTCGCCTGAACAAGCTCAACGCCCTCTCATCGGCCCTTGCGGTAAACTTGTCAGCAGTCCCCTCGACAGTATATGCCCCATCGGGGTCCCTTACGAATATTTTGTTCAGCATATTTGCCGTTGTTCTGACAATCACAGAATGATTGCCGATTTTCAATGCGCCCAGCATGAGGTGGTTATACTGGGATTTACCATGAAAATCCGAATAATCTGACCGTAAATGTGCCACATGCTGATTCCTTATATCGTTCCACCCTACATAATAAATACAGATATCCGGTGAAATATCAGACACATTAAGGGCTGTCTGGATGATGTGCTCAACCGTCGTATAACCGGGAACGCCTGAATTTATAACCTCATAGCCGCTTCCTAATTTTTCCTGCAGATAATACGGCCATGTCTGGTTGTCGGAAACGCCGATGCAGTATGTGCTTGATCCACCGAGAACAAGAACCCGCCTTACGTTCTCTCTTTTTAAGACACTGATTTCTTTGCCGCGGGCGCCCAGTGCATTATGACTGAACACCAAACCTTCTTTCGAAGTAAACTGTGCATTTGGTCTCGGTTCAACCACAAGATAGGGGTGCTTCTTGAATAAAGCTATATATGCTGCATCATCGTGCCCGAAAAGCCAGTAATGGTGTCTGATCCTGAACAGCGCCTGGCCCATGCCTTCCAATAACAGCAGGCCTGCAACAATGATTATGAATATTGCAACGCACTTAACAAGAACGGGTTTTTTGATAGCCATAATAATTCCGGTCAAATACTCCTGTTTATCTATTTTTCACTAATCCATACCTTATTTCAATGAAAAAGTGTGTCCATTGCAGTACAATACCGATTAAACAATGATTCCCGGTATATTCAGAAAAAATACCGGGGAAGAGGAACGGGTTCGGATTTGGAAAAGATAGACGAATGTGGCATGATGGAGAAGTATTTGCACAGCCAGGGTGCAATCTTATACGATGAGAAAAGGTTTGATGAAGCGATAGTGTTTTTTCAGAAAGCTATCGAACTTGATGACCAACCATATTCACACTACCACCTGAGCCTTATCCACAAAGAGCGTATGGAATTCGATAAGGCCCTCCAGGAGATAGCAAGGGCTATCAGGATGAGCCCTTCTGTTCCTGAATATTATCATGAGATGAGCGTGGTGTGGGGGTTGAAGGGAGACCGGAATCGGGCGTCCCGGGACCACAAAAGGGCTGTCAAAATCGACGATAATTACCGTCGTATTGCATTGATCAGGTCAAGCGCGGCTGTTGTCAACCTGGCATTCCCCGATTTAGCACAACGGTCCTGCCCCATACTTTCCTGCCCTGCATATTGCTGCCATTTCACGGGAGAACCCTTGCGGCACGGGGTATGTGTCGGCGCAGGCAAACTCTATGCAATAAGAAAGTTCCTGAGCAAAAAGGCCCTCCAGGAGGACGGTTTCATGAAAAAATTGTCGTACAACGGAGAAGATCACCTGTCCCGTCTTGTTCCTCCAAATTATATTTTAAAGGAGCACGGCAACAGATTCGTCTATTATCCGGGCAGAAGGGCTCATTTCCTCGACAGGGCCACCCTTAAAGACCTCCCGAAGGGAAGGGATTACCAAACCCTGATGTGGATCAACGAAAAGGCAAGTTCATGCGCCTTTCTCCATGAAAAACAATGTTTAATCCATAGTACGGGTGACGAGACCGGTCTCGATTCCTGCAAACAGTTTTTCTGTATGACTGGCTTCGTCTTTTTTGTACTGGAACACCTTGGGGTTGTCAACAACACACAGCTCCAATCGAAAACAATGGGAGAGTTGAACAGGATTGCAGTGGAGTCTCTCCTTATTCTTTCAAAAATAATTTCCGGCAGTGTAAAGCCCGGCGAAATGTCTGTATCTCAAAAAGAGTATCTCAAAAGAGATATAAACACGCTGTTCTCGCCTTCGTAAAAATAAGCCCAGATTTTCCATTAGGATGAGCATCTGTGTCGGGCTATTCCCCGCAAACACGCTCATTGCGCTCCAGCGGCTTCAATCGCTCGCGTTCGGCTTCGGAACTTTTGCTTAACAGCAAAAGACCAAGCTTCCTTGCCTCTCGACGGTTTGCTCAGGAAAACCCGACACTATGCCCTAATGACTTATCTGGGTTAAAATAATCAGGAATATCCCCATATGGCCTATTATAGCAAAGAGGTATCACGCCGTGCATTATTCTCAATCGCTTCCAGTATCTTCGATGTGACGAACGGGACGTCGACCCTGTCCTTGCCGTACCGGAAGGTTATGCCGCTGCCCCGCGGGCGCCAGATGTCCGGGTCAAAATCGTTGAATATGGTGATGGTATGGAGGCCGCACATGCCGGCAAGGTGAGCCATGCCGGAGTCATTGGAAACAAAGATGCCGCCTTTTTCAAAAAATGCTCTTACCTCAGTGAGTTCCTCAAAAAACACCGCCTCTTTCACATCCGTCTCCAATCCCATTGATTTGAGCATATGGACATCAATGCCCTTCGATTTCAATGAATGGTAAAGCCTTACAAAGTTTTCATAATGCCATTTTTCCTTTTTGAAGCCCTTTTCGGGGTAAAGGATTACGCGCCGGGACAGATTCGGGGTTATTTCTTTCTTCTTCGCTTCAATCCCATATTGACCCAACTGCATTAATTGGAAATCCTCAACATGGTATTTCGCTTCGCAATTCGCAATTCGCAATTCGCCTTTCTCTTTCCCCCCGACCCCTGGAACCCTTGAACCCTCGAACCCTGCCTTTATGACCCCTTGAACCCTCGAACCCTGCTCTTCCGGGTACATCTCTATGAAGATCATTGGTTCCCTCGACATCCTGCCCCACTTTTCTCTCAGTGCACCTTCCCTGTCTTTTCCGATAAATATAATCCTTTCCCAGGTGATGTCGGGGGTATATTGCGAAAAGAGTGGCAGCCATCTGGCCGATTCAATCCTTTCAATTCTTTTAAAATACCCCTCAAAAAGCCTTAAAAACCGTGTATATCCAAGGGCAACTATATTTTTATTGAAATGGGCGGACAAAGACAGAAATGTCGATTCCGAGAGGCACATGTCGCCCAGTCCACCAAGATGGATGAGAAGAATTTCGTCATGATGCATAATATGTCCTGTTTACATGTTATTCTATGACATCCCTGCTGTCAATATATGCTATGAGTGCTATCACCGTTTCTCTTGTGCCGGTTTAATCTAAAATCCAGATTCTTATCTCTCGCCCACTCACTTCGTTCATTCGAGTCCACAGAGAACTCATGTTTTTTTGCCGGTATGGGAGAAAGATTCATCCCGGCACACCCGCACATTCTTGCGGGTAAAATTAACTTCTGCCCTGCAAGGGCATGGTCCGAATCTCAGAAGAAAGTTTCAAAAGTGAAATTGCTCTATGCAAGGCCTGTATTGACTTTCCGGCTATTTGCATAATTGCGTCCACAGTGGACGCAAATGGTTCTGGTAGGTCCTCAATGTAGTGAATATTTCAAATTGTTATGCGTAATAACTTCACCTACAAGTCAAGCATATGGCCTTTTGGCTTTGATTGTAAATTACGAATAGAAATGTTGGATTTATTAACAGCATCATGGGTGCAAAAAACAAGATCTGGCACACAGCCTTCACTTGAATCCTCGACCCCCTGAACCCTTTTCCCGTCACGAATCACAGCGGAAGGAATACAACGAAATAAGGCTCATAGTTCCTTGGGGCATAAGCCGTCAGTCCCTGAGGCCATATTACCTGTGGACCATAATTCTTTAGTGGAGAAACTAACTTTAGGGGTGGTACAATAATTCGGGGCAGGTCATGCCTGTACCCCATATTTCTCACAGAAAAATGCTTTGGATGGGAAGACTGACCTATGTCTCTGAATCTGCCGATCGTGGCGGTAGGATAACTTTTTAGGAGGAACGTTACATGTATAAAACCGAATACAAACAAAAACTTGTCACACCGGAACAGGCGGCAGGCATAATAAGGGAAGGTGATATGTTTATTCATGGCATGGCCCTTGCGGAACCACCGGCAACACTCAGGGCTATCGAGGCCAGACTGAGAGCGGGAGATCTGAAGCGTCTGAAGGTGCTGTCCGCCCTTCCGTTAAAACATGCCTGTGATACTGTGCTTTCTGTAGATTTGGTGGACTGCGTGGAGGCCCATTCAATGTTTGTCGGTTCAGGTCAGCGTGGGCTTGTCCGAACGGGTCTTGCCAGTTTCGTGCCCAACCATCTCCATCAAGCGCCAAGGCTTATTGCCGAGTTTATAGGTGTTGACGTTTGCGCCACGATTGTCTCACCCATGGACAAGAACGGATACTTTTCATTCGGCACGGCAAATGATCTTACCTCTACAGCAGCCCGCGCCGCCAGGACGCTCATCGTTGAAGTAAACCGCTTTATGCCGCGGGTATTCGGTGACTCTTTCGTTCACATCTCCGAGGTAGACGCTATCATCGAAAATCACGAACCGATTTTTTCGCCACCGGATGGTAAACCAAGGCCGGAGGATGAAATTATCGGGAGGACTATCGCCGATATGATCCCTGACGGAGCGTGCTTACAGCTCGGCATCGGGACTCTTCCAAGCGCCGTGGCAAAACATCTGGAAGGGCACAAAGACATCGGCATCCATACGGAGCTATTCGGACCTGCCATGGTTAGCCTGATAAAGAAAGGCGTTATCAACGGAACCAGAAAAACGCTCCACCCCAGGAAGCATATTATTACGTTTGCCCTTGGCGACAAGGATACACTCGACTTTATGGACAACAACCCTGCCATTGAAAGCTATCCCTGCTCTTACACAAATCGTCCTTCGGTCATTGCGCAGAACGAACGGATGGTTTCCGTCAATGCCGTACTACAGGTTGACCTTACCGGCCAATGCAATGCCGAATCTCTTTACGGAAACCAGTACAGCGGGACAGGAGGACAACTGGATTTTGTTCGAGGCGCTTTTGATGCAAAGGAAGGCAAATCAATCCTCGCCTTTTATGCAACCGCCGATAAAGGAAAAATCTCAAGAATAGTAAACCGCCTCGATCATGGTACAACGATTACAACACCAAGGACAGACACACATTTCCTTGTTACGGAATTCGGTGTGGCAAACCTTAAGGGCAAGTCGACACGAGAGAGAGCTCTCGCAATAATAGAACTGGCCCACCCCAAGTTTCGGGAAGAATTACTCCGTAAGGCTGAAGATATGTATATCGTCTGATTATCAGGAAGCAACAGATGGAGCTCACAACAGAACAGAAAGACGATGAAGAATCTTATCTTGGATCGGGTTGTCGGAGAGCAACGATAGGGAGGTCAAGAGATGCTGCCCAGGACTCCCATTCAAATGCAGTTTTTGTGATGAATATTGCCCCGAGGTCTTCGCAACTCGCATCGGGTCGGCCTAAGCCAAGATCTTTTGTGAGTTTATCCCAGAAATGGGGCTCCAACGCTCCCACGGCAACCCATCCCTGTTTGGTTTCGTACAGATTGTACTGAGGCAGTCCTCCCCCGAGAATTCCACCGGGGGCCGTGAGCCCATACCGGAGCGGTTCGGCAAAGATATGAGCGCTTTCCGAGAGGGAGACCTCACCATATCCGGCACCCTTTCCCTGTTCGCGGGCATAAAGGAGTGCCAGCGCACAACTGACTGCCCTTTCAGCCCCTGCGAGGTCAGCAAGAAGCGTAAGGGGTAGATGGGGCGGTGAGAGAAGACCGAGGGTTGCAAGGTAATTTATGTCATGGCCGGCCTTGCTGTCGTCCGGTGGAGGATATCCCACCATTGCTACCTGGCAGAGTCGGGGATGCCGGTAGTGTATGTCGTTCCAGCTCAATGACAGATGGTCAAGGGCAGAGATCCGTATGGAGGTGAGAAATATGTCGCTTTCAGCCAAGAGGCCCTCCATCTCTTCACTATCCCCGGTAGACTTGAGGTTGAGGCGGATAACCCGTTGTCCTGCACACAGGGCTTTGTACCAGGGGGAACATAATTTCTCAAAATGATCTCCCTCGGGGGGTTCAACCTTTGTGACAGAAGCCCCCAGGCTATTCAACTTTAGCGCGGCAACCGGTCCGGGGACGTTAAGGGCCATGGTTAAAACCTTTATGCCGTAAAGCGGTTTATCTGCACTATTCATGGTGTATGTTCTCTTTCAATATCGGATTCTTCCGCACATCTTCCCAATCATCATGAATAAAACGATAGATTTTTTCAGCTCTGTCCGAGTACAGACGGATTCCCTCCCAGCTCGGTTGTCCTAAAACCTTCTGCAGCAGAAGACCGTCCACGTCAAACCACCGCGGGAAAACGCCACCAAAGAAATAACCATTTTTTCTCAATACTTCTACGGCTTCTCCAATCCAGGGCCATGAAGATTTCAACCATATCTGTATGACCGCGATGTTTTGATTTAAAAGGGAACGTTCATTTAAGGTAAATACCTGTTCAAAGTCGGAGCCCGACTTGGTAACGGTGATACGGGCAACGCCTGCGAATTCGAATACTTTGACTGACATTTCCGTCGGTTGATCTGAAGGCATATTGCCTGTCAATACGGCAATTGTACGCCTATCGTCAAAACCGCTGTAAATATAGCGAATGATATCTTCATAGGTATCTGGCACATGGACGGTATGGGGTTTCGAAACAAAAGACCTGAACATATCGAGGACCGCTACCCTTCCGGTTACAGTACGGTCTTTTTCATATATTTTAGCCGGCATGAGGTCTATCTCTATGCCCGTTTCAATGGTCTTTATCATCGCCCCCGCCTTCTGTGTATGGGTATGGTTGCATACCGCCTCTCCGAAATAGACCTCAGAACCGGGCAATGCCTGAATGTATTCGGCAACATATTCAAACAGGATCCGTCCGATACCGGCGCCGCGAACATCGGACGAGACTATCCCCTGGCCGAATTCATATATTCCTTCATACGGGGCTGAACGGTAGAGGGCTCCGTATGCAACAATGCGATCGGAACCCGTACGCACAAGAAATGGAAAATAATTACCGCTCTCAAAGGCAGCGATAAGCTTCTCCGGGTCATAAACCGTCTTAATCGGGTATGCATCTCCATATACCTCAACAAAGAGGTGCGATACCTTTTCTGCATCAACAGGCTGAAAGGGTTCAACCTTGTACGGACTATCCGTCATAAAGCCTCCCGAAGCATTTTAGATCCCAAATCCTCATCGCATTTCCAGCAAGGCAATTTTTTTCAGAACGGTCTTTACAAATTCCCAGAAGCCCGGCATCCGGGCAGTGTCGATGCGTTCCCCTGTCGTATCTGAATCAACCCCCGGAATAAAATCTGCTTTTGTAGGCGCATGGGCATCGAGTATAGTCGGGCCCATGGATATTAAATCCATGTCAGGATATTTTGCCTTTATGAGCCCGCATTCGAGCATGCCATGAATGCCCACCACCCTGGGCTCCTTACCGAATGTCTGCCAATAGGCGTCTTTACAGACAGCCAACAGTTGCGATTTCATATCCGGCTTCCAACCATAATTTGTGCCGACATTCTTTAATTGAGCCCCCGACAGATTGGCTACGGCTTCGCATCGATCTATGATAGCATCCAGTGACGAATCGACCGAACTCCGCTGAGAAACATTTACCGTCAATTCAGTCCGGGAGGTGCGTACCTTTGCCACATCGGAAGATGTTTCCACAAGGCCTTCCATATCGCTGCTCATTTTGTGAACACCGTGAGGCAAAACAAGCAGGAGAGAAAGAACACGCTCTGCCGTTGTGTTGTTCATGACGAAATCGGGAACCGGTAAATCTTCATCTAATAATGATACCCGCAACTGCCCCTCTTTTTTTCCGTATTCCTTTAAAAATATCTCTTCCCATCTTTGTACGGCATCCTTTATTATTCTCAGATCTTCCGGCCTGACGAATACAACAGCACCGGCTTCAGGCGGAATGGCATTGTCCACATTGCCCCAGCTTATGTCGTTAAGGTATAGGTAAACCTTTTTCGATTCCTCATAAAGTAAACGTGTCAGGAGTATACCGGCATTGGCGCGACCCGAATTTATTTCAAGACCGGAATGACCGCCTCTGCCGCCGGTTATTCTTATAAGGACAGGCATAAGACCGTTCTCTACCGCTTCCATTTTCAGTGGCATACGCAAAATAGAAATATTTGCTCCGGCAGAAGAAACGGTCAGTGTACCTTTCTGCTGTGAATCGATGTTGATTAGGATGCGCCCCTGCAATGCCTTATCGGAAAGCATGATAGCCCCTGTCATCCCCGCCTCTTCATTAATCGTGAACAGCAACTCCAGAGAACCATGGGGGATATCCGGTTCGGTAATCAGAGATAACGCCATGGCAACGGCAATACCGTTGTCCGCGCCAAGCGTGCTTCCCCTGGCACGCAGCATGGTTCCGTCCAGAAGCAAGTCAAGGGGCACATCCGAATGCCCGACCGGCAAGGATACCATATCGAGGTGGCTTTGGAATACCGCGGTCGGCGCCTTCTCGTATCCTGATGTAGCGGGACATTTCACAATGATATTGCCGAAATCGTCGCCACCGGCTTTGTCCATTGTTGCTTCCAGCCCATGACGTTTTGCAAGGTCGCAAATGTAAAGACATATTGCCCGTTCACCACCGGAAGGATGGGGAATTCGCGTCAGCTTATAAAAGTGATCCCATAGCCCTACAGGTTCAACGTCGGTCAAGAGGTGGCCCATGCTGATTCCTTTTGCAGATATTTTTATGTTTTGCCTCTCAAAAAAATATGGTGCGAAGAAATTATAGAATAGATTAAAGGAAAATACCAAGCCTTTGGCGATGCATCCCCTCAGTTTTCCTTATGCTGGGTTTCTAATCGCATCTTTCGATCGTATATCGATGAAAGCCTGACTGGTAGAGGTTGAGTGTTTGTATTTGAAAGCGAGCATGCTTCCTGTTTGACCAAAACTATTGACTACAGGAAGCTATGTTACGTATAGCAGGAAGAAGCGATCAGCCGTGGATATCACACCTTCCCCCATCCCATTTAGGATTGCGAAAAGCTGTTCAATGTTCAATGTTTTCTGATTGCCGTTCACTGTTCACGATAATGCCGTATCTCGTCCATCGTATCTTAACTGCAGTGAATAGTCGTTAGTCAAAAACCTATTTGCCATTCACAACATTTCATATTTTTTACCTTTTTAACTATTCACTATCTACTATCAACTATTCACTGCCTTTTTCATACCTGAGGTGGCTTTTTCTTCTCCAGTGCAGGTTCCGGGGCAATTTGTATCCGCAGTTCCACTAAAGCACAGAAAACATGCAGCTCATCAAGAAGCGTTACAAGGTCAGGTTTTGTGTATTTTGCGATGCCCGTCTCAATGCGCGACTCTATGGATCGTAAGCTGGCAATCTGTTTTGTCATAGGTAGGGGCTTGGTTTTGCCCGGCTCCGGCTTGACCTTCTTGTATGCTGTAAGCAACTTCTCAAGCGTGCGATAGGTTACTGGCTTTATCATGATGTCCTCGAAAATTTGTGAAAGATCGGGGCAATCGAGGTTCGCAGCGAAGAGGTACCCCTGGGAAACAGGGAGCGTTCCTTCCGAAATTGCTGTTTGAATTTCAGGAGATAGTTTTAAGAGCGATAGCACGTTAAATAGTGTCCTTACTGTCTTTCCGACGATTTCAACAATTTCTGAAAACGTTTCAGAAACTTCCTTCGACAGATAGTCTGGAGATCGCTCGAAACTCACCAACTCACTCATAACGCTGTCCACATTATAGTTTTTATCAGGGAGTTTCGCCTGAATATATGCCAATATTCCTTTGGCCTGATCCATGGGATTTAAGTCTTCTCTCTGGAGGTTCTCTGTCAGTTGAAGGGCTATGGTCTCACCTGATTCCTTACCTGCTTCTATGACCCTCACCGGTACTAATTCATGTCCGAGTTGCCGGGCTGCCTCCAGACGTCTCTCCCCGCAGATAAGGGTGTATGAGTCGCCGTCTCCTTTTGTCACAAGGAGAGGCTCTAAGATGCCCTTGTCTTTGATTGATTGCACAAGCGATTTGAATGAGTCTGCTTCCGTATTAATATTCGATCGTACCTGTTCCAGCACCACGATATTTGCTACAGGAATGTACAAGAACTCAGGATTTACACTCGTCTTCGTAGTCGCCATGTTGCCCCCCTGTGTTTTTTGTTGAAATTCTAACCCTGCAACACGGAAAATACAAATATTTTCTTATGTTCCGTCATCTTAAAGATAAAAGTGGACCCTTCTACAAAACATTGAATATCAATATGGTATGACAGATAAGGATACAATGAATTGCGCTATGGCCGGAAGAACTTTGCAGCTCCTTCGTCGCCGGTATGATTTACTTGCGAACATGGTGAGCCGCAACAGTGTTCCGGCCACATTGAACGAAGAATGAACACAAGCAGGGAGACTCAAGCAAAGCCATGCAAAGAACCCCGTGTTATCCTTTACCTCTGAAAAACGTATGGACTTTTCGCTAATTTTCCTGTAAAATTCATCAGATCGGGGCGTAGCGCAGCATGGTTTAGCGCACCTGCTTGGGGTGCAGGAGGCCGCAGGTTCAAATCCCGTCGCCCCGATATTATTTTAGCTGACAGCCATTAGCAGTCAATAATAACCGCACAATCAATGCCTTTTCTGCTAATAGCCAATTGCTAATAGCTAATAGCTAATAGCTTTACCTGGGACGGTCTTTTTTGTTAATCCTTTTAACCAACGATGACGGCATCGATTCTGAAGGTCTTGTTTTGCTTAAAGACCGCCTTTCACAACAACATGAGGTGTGTGTTATTGCACCGGAGAGAGAAAGAACCTGTATTGGACATGCAATTACCATCCATAAACCCTTGAGGATAAAAGAAGCCGGTAAAGGGCTCTTCTCTACGAACGGCACCCCTGCCGACTGTGTGCTGCTGGGAATCAGGGTTCTCCTCAAGAAAAAACCTGACCTTGTCATTTCAGGGATTAACAAGGGTCCCAATATGGGACTGGATGTAAATTATTCAGGCACCGTTGCAGCAGCAAAAGAAGGGGCATCCCTCGGGATCTCCTCAATGGCAATCTCTATCGGTGCGCGAACGGACTATCTTTTTAGCGATGCAATTACAATTATCACCGGAATTATTGAAAAATCCAGGGATATTACCTTCCCTGATCACACGTTTTTAAACATCAACATCCCCAATATTCCGCAGCACAATGTAAAAGGTTTTATGGTGACAAGGCTTGGGAAAAGGATATATAATGATGCGGTTATTGAAAGAGTCGATCCAAGAGGAGACAAATATTACTGGATCGGCGGAAACGGTGTAAGTCATGAAAGCATTGAAGGCACAGATTTTTATGCAATTGAAAGAGGCTATGTTTCAATTACACCATTGGGCCTGGATATAACGAGTAATAACTCGATTGATATATTCAAAAGACATTTTGGGAGCATTTTCGGATGAAATTTTATATCGAGACCTTCGGTTGTCAGATGAATGAGCATGATTCGGAAAAGATGGATCATCTTCTCCAAACCGGCGGCTTCGAACCGGCAAAAGACACAATAGATGCCGATGTGATTATTGTGAATACATGCTGCGTGAGAGAAAAGGCCGAGCAGAAATTTTACAGCTATATGGGCAGGCTGAAGGACTTGAAGACAAAGCAGGGCAAGATACTGGGCATCACAGGATGTATCGCCCAGCTTGAGAAAGAGGGGATTAAAAAGAGGCTGCCCTTTATCGATTTTTCGCTTGGACCTTCAAGCATCCATAAAATCACAGAGGCCATCGAACATGCAGCCCGGAAGACCGATTTTCTCGACTTTTCAGAAAACGGGCATCACCCTTCCGCGTTCGTTACACCGGAAAACAAAAACAATGGCGTTAAGGCGTTCGTTACCATCATGAAGGGCTGTAACAATTTCTGCAGTTACTGCGTGGTCCCCTATGTAAGGGGGAGAGAGGCGAGCAGGGAGAGCGGTGACATATTGAACGAAATCAAAGGCCTCGTCAAAAAGGGTATAAAGGAGGTCACGCTCCTCGGCCAGAACGTAAACTCTTACAATAGGGGCAGCGACGGTATGTCCTTCCCCGAGCTTCTTGAGAAAACAAACGGGATCGACGGGATCGAGCGAATCAGGTTTGTCACGTCGCACCCGAAGGATCTCTCCGCTGAACTTATCAACTGCTTTGGAAGGCTGGATAAACTATGCGAGCAGATTCACCTCCCCTTTCAGGCCGGTTCTGACAGGGTTTTGAGGCTTATGAACAGGGGTTACACTGCCGGTGAATATATCGATAAGATAGCTCAATTGAGGAACTGTTGCGCTGATATTGCCATTACAACGGACTGCATCGTTGGTTTCCCAGGAGAAGACAAAGAGGCATTTGACAAAACCATGGAGCTGATACAGCATGTGAAATTTGACGGTATATTCTCCTTTGCCTATTCCCCGAGAAGACACACGGCCGCTTCAACCCTGCCCGAAGAAGTGCCGAAGGAAGTAGCCCTCGAAAGATTGAGGCATCTACAGGAAGTTCAAAAGGCCATAACCCTGAAAAACAACAGGTCAATAGAAGGAAAAACCGTTGAAGTCCTTGTGGAGGGCGCCAGTAAAAACTCGGAAGAAGAGATTACAGGCAGAACCAGGACAAACAAAATTGTAAATTTTAAGGGTAAAAGAGATATGGTCGGTAGGATAATCGATGTTCATATAGTAAAAGGTTGCGCCAATTCACTCAAGGGCGAAAGACCTAAGGCCAAGGAGGCACGACATGCTTAAAGAAATGAAGGTAGCGGGCATAACTGTAGACCCTTTTACAAACACGCCTATAGTGCTCCTTAAAGACCTTGAGGACAAGGATGTTCTCCCTATCTGGATCGGGCTGCTTGAGGCATCAAGCATTGCCACTGCCCTGGAAAACATCAATACACCGAGGCCCATGACACACGACCTCGTGAAAAATATTCTGGATAATCTGGGTGTGAAGATCGTAAGGGTTGAAGTAAACGACCTGAAAGACAACACGTATTACGCGCTGCTCCATCTTGAGGTTGATAACAAGCGACTCGTTGTTGATTCGAGACCAAGCGACGCCATAGCTATTGCATTAAGAACCAATGCACCCATTTTTGTGGAAGAAAGCGTCATTAAAAAATCCGCAAAAGTTGACCTCTCGACAAAGGGGGATAAGGTTGTGACCGAAGCAGGCGACTGGGAGGATATTCTTGAAAACCTCTCGCCGGATGATTTCGGTAAATATAAAATGTAACAAAAATAAAGATGATAGACCTACATACACACACACTTTTAAGCGATGGAGAACTTCTTCCTGCTGAATTAGCGCGAAGAGCGAAGGTGAAGGGTTATCGCGCTATAGGCATATCAGATCACGTTGACCATACAAATATTGAGAATGTTGTTACATCAATACTCAGGTTGAGTAAACACATTGCCTACCACGAAGGAATCACGATTCTGCCTGGCGTTGAAATAACGCATGTTCCAAAGGATATGATAAGGGAACTTATCGGCCTTGCAAGGAAACTCGGCATCTTCTACGTGGTTGTCCACGGCGAGACTATTGCCGAACCCGTAGAAGAAGGGACAAACAGGGAAGCCATCGCGGGCGGGGCAGACATCCTTGCCCACCCGGGGCTCATTACCGAAGATGATGTAATTCGTGCAAAAGAAATGGGTGTTCTCCTCGAAATAAGCGGGCGAAAGGCAAGAAATGTTGTATTGGGGGCAGGATTGACCTCGGAGGCATTTGATACAATGCAGCAAAACGCGTTTGAACTTTTAAAAAGGGCCACAAAAAAGAGAAAATGAAATTAACGATTGATGAAAATGTTAAAGGAATCCCTCACTACCCCAAGGCCGCCATGTACGGTCTCGACAATGGGTGGGTAAGGCTCGCCTCAAACGAAAACCCCTTCCCGCCATCTCCCGGGGTGCTTTCTGATATACTCGAAGCAATCCCATACATAACACGTTATCCCGGCGGCGAATATGAATTGAAAGCAGCGATTGCAGAAAAATACGGGACAAAGCCCGAACAGATTGTGCTTGGAAACGGCTCTGACGAGCTTATCGAGATGGCACTTAAAACAATGAAAATCAAAGGGAAGAACAGGGTGATTATATCCGACCCTTCTTTTGCCTTCTATGCAATAGCATCAAAGATTTACGGATATGAAGCATGCAGGGTTCCGCTTGATAAACATATGAAGGTTGACCTCCGTGCGATCCGCGATGCCATCGATGATCAAACTCGCGTCATATTTCTAAACAATCCGCTCAACCCCACAGGAACCATCTTCGAAAAAAAGGCTTTCACGCTTTTTCTAAAAGGAATACCAGAGGACGTGCTTATTGTTGTCGATGAGGCATACGCGGAGTTTGTAGAAAGTGCAGGATTTCCTGATTCTTTCAGATATATAAATGACTTTCCTGTTCTCACGTTGAGGACATTCTCAAAGGCCTATGCCCTCGCCGGTTTAAGGGTGGGGTATGGGATCTGCGAAACTTCTCTGGCCTCTCTTCTTGAGAGGACAAAGCAGCCATTCAGCGTAAACATAATGGCCTTGATCGGCGCAAAGACCGCATTAAATGACGAAAAGCATCTGAAAAAGGTGCTTAACAATAACAAGAAGGGGAAAATATACCTCTATAGCGCCCTGAAAGAGCTGTCAATAGAATATGTTCCGACAGAAGCCAATTATGTGCTCTTCCGGGTCGGGAAGGTGGCTGAAGCAATTACAAAAAGGCTTTTTGAAGAAAAAATCCTGGTAAGGTGGATGGGCGCCTACAACCTCCCCGAGCACATAAGGGTATCAATAGGCAGGACGAGCGAGAATGTGCGGTTTATAGAAGCGCTGAAAAAATTACTATGAAGAAGGGTTTAACCATCACCGTTGACGGTCCGAGCGGTGCCGGTAAAAGCACCGTTGCGAAGATGCTTGCTCGGTCTCTCGGTTATACATACATTGATACGGGCGCCATGTACAGGGGAATAGCGTATGCATATCAAGCGGAGAGTGTAAGCCCATTAAATGATATGGAAACGTTTCTTAAAAACCTTTCGGTGCGGTTCGAGTTTGGAGAGACTGCAAGGGTTTTTCTTGACGATAAAGATATCAGCGAGGACATCAGGGCCCCGGAAATATCGCTATTGGCATCAAACCTCTCACAGAAGAAAGAGGTGAGGGGGTATCTCACAAAAAAACAGAGAGAAACAGGGGGAAAGGGCGGGATCGTCATGGAGGGGAGGGATACGGGGAGCGTTGTCTTTCCTGATGCCGATATAAAATTCTATCTTGATGCCAACCCTGATGAACGAGCAAAAAGACGGCACATTGAACTATCGGCAAAAGGCATTGATGCTGAAATATCCCGCGTGAAGGAAGAAATGTTAAAGAGGGACAGGGACGACTCCGAGAGAGAGATCGCGCCCCTCACAATACCACAAGGGGCTGTTGTTATTGATACGACCGGGATAGACGCAAAAGGCGTGGTAGATGCACTATTAAAACATATTAATGGGTTGGGGCAGTAATGCAGGTTTTGAAGACAAAACATTTAGGTTTTTGTTTCGGTGTAAGAAGGGCAATAAACATAGTCGTACGGGAAGCGGAACAAAATAAAGGGAAAATCTATACGATAGGTCCCATCATACACAATCCTCAGATGGTGGACAATCTCAAAGAAAAGGGGATAATACCCGTTGATGATGTTCATCAGATTGATAGTGGCGTTGTTGTGTTCAGAACTCACGGGATAAAAAAAGAGGAGGAGGCGTACATAAAAGGCAAGGGCCTGCCCATCATTGACACCACGTGCCCCTTTGTGAAAAGGGTGAGAAAAGGAGCAATTTTCCTGAAAAAAAATGGATATAAAGTGGTTATTGTGGGGGACAAAAACCACCCTGAAGTGAAAAGTGTGTTGAGTTATTTGGATAATGATGGTATTGTACTGCAAATACCCACTTCTATTAAGGAAAAAAAGATTGGGGTGGTTAGTCAGACCACACAGGATAAAGAAACCTTTTTCAACGTCGTTCGGGGTCTAATAGAGGGGGTCGAAGAGCTAAGGGTTTACAATACAATATGTCAAAGCACTGAAGTTCGACAGGATGAGGCAGCCATGCTGGCCTCAAAAGTAGATATAATGCTGATAGTTGGTGGAAAAAACAGCTCGAATACGACGAAGCTTTATAATGTGGTAAAAAAAGTGCAACCAATCACGTACCACATTGAAACAGAAAAAGATATAATGCCTGAA
>JAPLKA010000117.1 GCA_026388315.1 Pseudomonadota bacterium
AATCATATTCCGGAAAAAGTCCCTCCACATTATCCACCGATACCCCCAACATATTGTATTTACTGGTTAATTATACCATATACGGCACACTTAATCCACGGAATAGTTACGGATGAGGGGATTATTTCACAGGTTCTACCCGGCTTCGGACAAATCAGGCCGGCCCAGACACGGCACTGGCCGCAGGCTTAACCTCCAGCCGGGAACCCGCATGAACTTTTGCGGGTGGCCACCAAGGCATGCTTGAAGTCGCGACTCGCAAAAAGTTCTTCCGGCCATAACGCAATTCATTGTATCCTTATCTATCATGCCATATCGATATTCACTGTTCCGTCGAAGAGTTCATTTTTATCTTTAAGATGGTAGAACACAAGAATATATTTGAATTTTCCGTATTGCAGGGTTAGAATTTCAACAAAAAACACAGAGGGGCAATATGGCGACGAAGAAGAATAGTACCGTACAGGAAACAAACCCGGAGTTTCTCTATGTTCCCATAGGGAATATCGTTGTGTTGGAACAGGTCAGATCGAATGTCAACATTGAATCAGATTCATTCAAAGCTCTTGTACAATCCATTAAAGACAAAGGCATCTTAGAGCCTCTCCTTGTAACAAGAGGAGATGGCGACTCATACACGCTTATCTGCGGGGAGAGGCGTCTTGAAGCAGCCCGGCAGCTCGAACTTGAATTAGTACCGGTGCGGATCATAGAAGCAGGTAAGGAATCAGGTGAGACCATAGCCCTTCAACTCACAGAGAACCTCCAGCGAGAAGATTTAAACCCTATGGATCAGGCAAAGGGGATATTGGCATATATACAGGCAAGACATCCTGATAAGGGGTATGATGTGGATGGGGTAATGAGTGAGTTGGTGAGCTACGACCTTAAGCCTGACTCCGTATCGCCTGAAATGACAGACACGGTGTCTGTCATTTCTCAAATAGTAGGAAAGTCAATACGGACGCTGTCTCGCACGATTTCACTTTTAAAACTTTCCCCTGAGATTCAGGCAGCGATTTCGGAGGGGACACTCCAAGTTTCCCAGGGATATCTCTTCGCAGCCAACCTCGAATGTCCCGACCGTGCGAAGATATTCACCGACATCATGAAGACACCAGTGACCAACCCCGTCCTGAACAATCTGCTCACAGCATACAAAAAAGTCAAACCAGTCCCGGGTGTTGCAAAGCCACTACCCATGAAGAAGCAGATTGCCGGCTTACGATCCTTTGAATCACGCATTGAGATGGGCTTCGCAACATACACGAGAACTGACCTTGTGACACTTCTTGATGAGCTGCATGTTTTCTGTGCTTTAGTGGAACTGCGGATACCGATTGCCCCGGAACCTCCGCCGGAGAAGAAAAAGCCACCACAGGTGTGAAAAGGGCCGTGATTCGTGAATCGTGATTAGTCAAACCAATTACGAATTACGAGTTTTAAATGGAGCGGAGAGCGGGTAGACGCAGACTTCAGCCTGCGTGGAAGGGGAGAGCAAAACCGCGAATCGATATAAGGCACCCCAAAATAAAGGAAGCTCTGTTTTATTGCTGTTGAGCACTCCTTCCTGAAGTCGATAGTTTGCCATTTTCTTTTAATGTTAAATCTTTCAGACGGTAATAAATTAGATTTTCACTTGCATACTATCAAAGATTTAGAGAAAATAGAAAAGGAACATGGATAACTCAAAAGAACACAAGTGGAAATTATTTGAAAAGCTTGTAACAGCTATTCATGTTGCTGAAGGTCGGGGCGCAGAAGTTTTCTGGGATAAGAAAATAAATGGTCGCCAATTTGATGTTGTCATAAAATTTAAGCATGGCTTTTATGAATATCTCACGGTTATAGAATGTAAAAATTATGCCAACCCAATATCGGTAGAAAAAGTAGAGGCATTTGTCACAAAAAGCCAAGATGCAAATGCCGATAAAGCAATAGTTGTTTCTTCGTCAGGCTTTCAAGAAGGCTGTTTTAATGTTGCCAAAATACACAATGTTGAACTCTACACATTAAACGAGATAAGCAAAATTCCTGATAAGCTCCTAAGCTCTCAGCTAACCCCGGCCTTAAATATTTATGATGTTGAGCTTACGCTAAGTAAGGGGAAAAAAGTAAAACTTCCTAAAGAAAGCAACAAATTCACATATTTTATATACAACTCTGTTATTTACCAAGGAGAAAAGACTTGTTCTATACAAGCACTCATTGAAAAAGAATTAAGAAAAAATGTTGCCATACCGAAACAAGTAGAGCAGATCTTGCATATAGCTGTTGATTTGCCGTGTAGGGTCAGTATCCCTACTATTATAGACAATGCTCAACTATCTAAGATTACATTAAAATACAAGTTGATTATAGGACGCCCTCTGAAAAGCAATCAGAACCTTGATTTACATGTCGCACGTAAATTATTTACCAATTATGAATATAAAGATGTTCTCAAAGGAACAAAGATAGAGGTAGAGGGAAGTAAACTCAGAATTGGAATTGATACGACTCTGCAACCGGGGAAATTTTATATTAATAATTTGGGGTTTTATTACTATTGTGACTCACTTGATGGTACAATAGCGACCGTTTATTTGGTAGAGTCTTATCAGCATGGGCGCTTATTACAAACCGGCAGGTTTCAGATAGAAACAAAACATGCAGATCATTACTTAGAGGTCACCGAAAAGCATGATATAAAGAGATTGAAAAATAGACTAAATAAACTTAAAAATGCAGAAAAAAGTAACTCTGAAAGGAAATCTACATAGTTAATCTATGATAGGAGCAGACAAGACTTTTATGTTCTAAGGAGACATCCTTTAAAAAACAAGAAACAGCTTGACGTTCCTTTCGAACACGTTAGAAGCAGAGATATTCTTAAGGAAAGAAATAACTTTGGGAAGTAATAGCCCTCTCTTTCTCTCGGTAATCCTTGTTTTTAGGAAACCGCGAAGCCCACGCTTTGTAGGTGCAGTTATTACGTATAGTAATTTGAAATATTTACTTTTTATTACATTGAGGACCTGCCGGAGGATGTTGTTGACACGGTGTCAACAACATCATAAATCTCTGTAAAGTCAACACTGCCGCCGGAAATACCATTCTTTGAGATTGCCACACTTCCTGGAGGTCGCTCGCGATGACAGGTAAAGGGGAGACCGGAGGACCTATCCAAAGGAAGTGACGGACACGGTGTCCGTCATCGCTAAAATCTCTGGAAAGTCAATACGGACAATGTTTAACGTGGTTTAACTTTTGATAAATTCTGACGAGATTCAGATGGCAATCCGAAATGAAGGCAGTGGATAGTAAATAGTGGATAGTAAAAGATGAAAGGGGAAAGCTGATAGTTGATGATTTGTTGCCCAAATATACATATAACCAATAATATAGAATATGAGCAGGGAGCGAAACTGTGTTCCTGCGGATATCATATTTGGGCAACAGGCTGTTATCTTCTAACCTTTACCCCTTCAGCCATCAATTCTTAATGGGTTACTGAGCGGAAAATGAAATAGCTGTTGATTACCACATTTCCTTATGATAAAAAATTCTATATACCCAAAAAAACAAGGCGAGAGTCTGATTGACCATTAATGAAGCAAATCCATTGAGAAGAACTGGTGACACAAAAAGAAACACTATAGTTTGTATTGTCTGCACTGTTATCATATTATTCATTATCCCGGATATGGCGTATGCCTTCAAACAGACAGACCTGGATAAACTCCTGGCAACAAAACAGTGCCAATGGTGCGACCTGCGAAACGCTGACCTCTCTGATGCGCAGCTCTCCGGTGCGCAAATCGCCAATGCCAACCTGTCAGGCGCAAACCTATCCGGCGCCGACCTGTCAGATGCCAACCTTTCCGGTGCTGTGATGTCCGGCGCTAACCTCCACAATGCTAATCTGTCCGGCGCATACTTGCGCGGCGCCAAACTGCACAACGCCGACCTGTCAGGCGCCGACCTGTCAAAAGCAAGGTTGAACAACGCCAACCTGTCAGATGCCGACCTGTCAGATGCAAACTTTTCTGGTGCCAATCTTTCGGGCACCACCTGGGAAGATGGGAAAAAATGCGATGATGACTCAATAGGACAGTGCACCAGGGCCATCTCTCCCGCTAATCGTGGAAGCCTCGGAGGAGGGATTCCTTTTTAGCCACGTTATTGAAGGCCAAACTCTGAGGCTGGATGTTTTCCGTAAGCCCTCAGTCTTGTGAGATATTGTCAGAAAAATTGTCTCTGGAGTAAGCATCGAAGCATTATCGGGTAACCCATCATGACGAGAATGAACGTTCCCATAGGGACGATGGGCAGGGATGAGCCCACTTCAGGCAGCCTCCGCCCTTGCCCATCGAGTGAGTTTGAGTCATAGAAAGGGTAATAATGCTGAGTTGGCGAACGGAAGAGATATTTTCCAGTCTAATAACTGATGAGGGGATACTATTTTCTTCCATTTTATCTTGAAATATTTGAAATCATATGGTATTTAAACCACGCAGTTAATTCGCACGTCTTTCAATCGGCAGCAGGGTGCAGTAAATCTGTCTGTTGCTGAAATGCGAAAGGCGGAAGTTAAAAAAACCAGGAGGATCGATGTCTAATTTAACAATTAAACAATTACTCGAAGCAGGTGTGCATTTCGGACACCAGACAAAAAGGTGGAATCCCAAGATGAAACCTTACATTTTCGGTGCACGGAACGGCATATACATCATTGACCTGCAAAGGACATTGAAAATGTTCAAAGAGGCCTACAATTTCGTAAGAGAAGTTGCGTCACGGAACGAATATATCCTGTTTGTGGGCACCAAAAAACAAGCCCAGGAGGGTATCCGGGAAGAGGCAAAAAGGTGCGGCGCCTTTTACGTGAACGTCAGATGGCTTGGTGGCACAATGACGAACTTCCAGACGATTGAAAAAACAATCGACAGATTCCGGAAATACGAAGAGCTGAAAGGCAGCGATATCTTCAAGGCGCTCCCCAAGAAGGAAGCTATTGGAATAGACAAAGAAATTGCAAAACTCGAAAGGAACATCGGCGGTATAAAGAGCATGGATCGTTTGCCGGGCGCTATCTATATAGTTGACCCGAAGAAGGAATACATTGCTGTGAAGGAAGCCAAAAAACTCGGCATCCCCACTGTAGGCATTGTGGATTCGAATTGTGACCCCGATGATATAGATTACATCATACCGGGCAATGATGATGCAATAAGGGCTATCAAACTTATTACCATGAAAATTGCAGACGCCGTTCTCGAAGGAAAAGCACTCTATATTGAAGAATTCCAGGGCAAAGACGAGCCGACCGAAGAACCCAAACCTTTTGTAGACGAAAGTCTGCTTGAAGAAGAGAAGTACGAGGAATTTTTCGATCGTTAGCAGGATCGTTAGTTTAGGAGGATAATGATGGAGATATCTGCAGGACTTGTTAAGAAATTGAGAGAGAAAACAGGCGTTGGCCTGATGGATTGCAAGGAGGCACTAAAACACGCCAGCGGTGACATGGAAAAGGCAATCGATTACCTGAGGGAAAAAGGTCTTGCAAAATTGCAGAAAAGGTCTGGCAGGGCAGCATCCGAGGGTGTAATCGCATCGTACATACATACCGGCGGAAAGGTGGGTGTCATGGTAGAAGTGAACTGTGAAACCGATTTTGCCGCAAATTCAAAAGATTTTCAGGAATTCACAAAGGATGTGGCCATGCAGGTTACTGCAGCGAGCCCGCTCTATGTTAAAAGGGAGGATATCCCTGAGGAAATAAGGGTAAAAGAGAAGGATTTATACCGGAGACAGGCCCTTGATTCCGGCAAGCCGGAAAAGATAATCGACAAGATTGCCGAAGGGAAAATGGAGAAATTTTACCAGGAAGTATGTCTCATGGAGCAATCTTTTATCAAGAATCCTGATATTACGATGAAAGGGCTTCTCGAGGATCTTGTTGTCAAAATCGGTGAAAATGTTATTATCAGGCGCTTTGTACGTTTCCAGCTTGGAGAAACTGCCGAAGAATAAGATGAGATTCAACAGAATCCTTTTAAAATTAAGCGGTGAAGTCCTCATGGGAAAAGAGGGCTATGGTATTGATCCGGAAATCGTAAGGGAAACTGCGTTTCAAATCAGGGATGTGAAGGAGCTTGGCGTTGAGATTGCCATTGTGATTGGCGGAGGGAACATATACAGGGGCATGAGAGCAGAAAAGCAGGGCATAGACAGGGTAACGGGCGATTATATGGGCATGCTCGCAACACTGATGAATGCCCTTGTTATTCAGGATGCCCTTGAAAAGATCGGGGTCCCTGCAAGGGTCCAGAGCGCCCTCCAGATAGAAAAGGTGGCGGAGCCTTTCCTGAAGAGAAAGGCCATCAAGCACCTTGAAAAAGGCAGGGTTGTCATATTTGCCTGCGGGACAGGAAACCCCTTCTTTACCACAGATACCGCTGCAGCCCTGCGTGCCCTTGAGGTAGGGGCCGATGTGCTTTTAAAGGCAACAAGGGTGGACGGAGTCTACGACAAAGACCCCGAGGTCTGTGATGATGCGATATTTTTCCCTGAAATCTCCTATATGGATGTCCTGAAGAAAGGTTTGAGAGTTATGGATGGCACTGCCATAAGCCTCTGCATGGATAACAATCTTCCTATCATTGTTTTGAATATAAAAGAAAAAGACAACATGAAAAAGGCAGTCCTGGGAGAACGTGTCGGGACTGTTGTGAAGGGGGTAGGGTATCATGAAGAACGAAATAGTTGATGAACTCGAAGACAAACTAAAAAAAACAACCGTAATGCTCCAGAAAGACCTGTCAAAGCTGAGAACAGGTATTGCATCTGTTTCACTCCTCGAAGATATAAAGGTTGCGTACTATAACCAGCCCACTCCATTGAATCAGGTTGCCACGATAGGAGTATTGGACAGCAGAACCATTACCATTCAACCCTGGGATAATGCCGTGATAGGTGAAATTGAGAAGGCCATCCAGAAATCAGACCTCGGTGTAAACCCCATGTCTGACGGAAAAGTAATCAGGCTCGTCTTTCCAAAGCTCACCGAGGAGAGAAGGAGGGAGCTTACAAAGTTGGGGAGCAAAATGCTCGAAAACATAAAGGTGGCCATGCGGAATGTCAGAAGGGATATGAACGAAAAACTAAAAAAGATGGAAAAGGATAAGCTCCTCTCCAAGGACGACTTGCACAAAAACCAGGAAGATGTCCAGAAACTGACGGACAGGTATATCCAGATGGCAGAAAAGATATACACCGACAAGGAAAAGGAAATCCTGGAGATCTGACCTTCCATGTCTAAACTCGATCAATCTAAACTCCCCGCACATGTTGCAATCATAATGGATGGAAATGGAAGATGGGCAAAAATGAGGAATCTTCCCCGGGTTGAGGGGCACGCGCAGGGCCTTGAGTCTGTGCGGAACATTGTCACCATAACAAGGGAGCTACGTATCCCCTATCTCACGCTCTATGCATTTTCAAAGGAAAACTGGTCAAGGCCAAGGGCAGAGGTAAGGAGGCTCCTTGAACTTCTGGGGATTTTCCTTGAGAATGAGTTGCCGTTGATGATGGATGAGGATATACGGTTTCGTGTGGTGGGCGACATTAAGGATTTCCCCAAAAAATTACAGCATCAGTTAAATGCTGCGATGCAAAAAACAGCAGGGAATAAAACCCTCTCTCTTAACATCGCATTGAGTTACAGCGGCAGGGAGGAGATCCTGAACGCAGTGAGGCTGCTTCTGAAGGACATGGACAAAGGGCACATAACGTACATTGATGAAAAGGTTTTTCAAAGTTATCTCTATACCAGAGACATACCGGACCCCGATTTGCTCATACGGACGAGCGGGGAGATGAGGGTAAGCAACTTTTTGCTCTGGCAGATTGCATATACCGAGATATATGTGACGGATACGCTTTGGCCTGATTTCAGGGAAGATGCCTATACGGAAGCATTAAAGGAATACGCGAAAAGAGAAAGACGATTCGGGAGCGTGAAGGAAAACTTAAGTGGGAGAGCTTAAAAAAAGGGTAGTTGCTTCTCTGTGTATTGCCCCTGTTATTGCATCAGCTTTTTATTTTTTGCCTGCAAAATGGTTTTTTGTCTTGCTCATGCTCGTTTCGATCATTGCCTTGCTTGAGTTGATTACCATGTCAGGCGTCAGGGAAAGATACTTGCTTCTCCTTCTCGCAATTTTGTGTATCATCCCGTTGTATTACAAATCGTTTTTTGTCTATACAGGATGTCTCCTTTTTGCGCCATTCATCTTTATGGGATATAAAATTTTGAGGGGTGAAAGCAAAAAAGAGGGGATCAATGAAGATATTCTGAAAGGGATATATGTCATATTCCTCTGCGAGATTTTTGTTATTATACCCCTTTATTATCTTTCTTTGCTGAAGGAGACAGGTTGCTCACTCCCTTTTATACTTCTTCTGACCATGTGGGCAAGTGACACCTGCGCATACCTCTTTGGAAAAAGATTCGGGAAGAGAAAACTTGTGCCATATATAAGCCCGAAAAAAACCTATGAAGGTTTGTTGGGTGCCATGGCGGGCAGTACGGTCGTTATTGTGCTTTCAGGAAAAGTCCTGGGCATGGGAATATTGGAAACAGTCATTGTCGGCGCCACAATCGGTATCCTTGCACAGATGGGGGACATACTTGAATCTGCCGGGAAAAGGGTCTGCGCAACAAAGGACTCCTCTCGTCTTATCCCCGGCCACGGGGGCATCCTTGATAGAATGGATAGTTTTATATTTACGGCACCATTTTTGTACCATTACCTGGCAGGCGTAAAAATATGAGAAAAGGAATAATAGTTTTGGGTTCTACCGGTTCCATCGGGAAGGCAACACTGGAAGTAATCGAAAACCAGAACGATGCCTTCGAAGTGGTGGGCCTTGCCTGCAAGGGGAATGTGGAACTCCTGAACAAACAGATCGGGAAGTTTAAACCGAAATATGTCTGTGTATATGAGGGGCATATGAGGGGTAAAGTTCATTTTGATAAAACACGGCTCCTTGCTGGTGTTGAAGGTATAAAAGAGATGGTGCGCATGGATGGAGAAATTGTAGTCAATGCGCTGCCGGGAAGTGCCGGTCTTGAACCTACAATTGAGACATTAAAATTAAATAAGATACTTGCCCTTGCAAACAAAGAAAGCCTTGTTATGGCAGGAAGGATCGTGTCAAGGTTGCTGGATACGTATGAATCGAAGCTTTTCCCGGTAGACAGTGAGCACTCTGCGATTTTTCAGTTACTGAAAAATATCGGACCGGCTAAAATAAAAAATATTACAATAACCGCCTCTGGCGGTCCCTTCAGAAAGCACATGAAGGAGGCGTTACACCTTGTGAAACCGGAGGAAGCCCTCGACCACCCAACATGGAAGATGGGGAGGAAGGTTACTCTGGATTCTGCAACAATGATGAACAAAGGCCTTGAGGTAATCGAGGCGCGATGGCTCTTTGACATAGAGCCTGAAAGGATAAAGGTGCTCATTCACCCTGAAAGCATAGTCCACGGGATGGTTGAGTTGGTAGATGGCGCCTTTTTTGTGTATATGGCTTCCCCTGATATGAAAATACCCATCTCTTTTGCCATAAACCAGGGAATGGTACAGCCCCTGTCCTTTGCTCAATTAAAATTGGAAGAATTGCAGAAATTAAGTTTCTATTCTCCCGATACAAATAAGTTCCCCGCTCTGAAACTCGCCTTCAATGCCCTCCATGCCGGAGATGGGGCACAGGTAGTATTAAACGCATCAAACGAGGTTGCTTCAGATGCCTTCATAGAAGGGAAGATAAAGTTTACGGATATTCCTTTCTTTATCGAGAAGACGTTAGAGCGCCATGAAGGGTTTTCTGTTATTGAAGACATCGGGACTGTCTGGGAAATCCATGAATGGGCTAAAAGATATACAGAAGAAATGTTAAAGGAGTCATATGCCTAGTATTGTCATGAACGTAATTTACGGATTTATTGCTTTGAGCCTTCTCATCCTGGTTCATGAGTTTGGCCATTACCTTGTTGCACGGCTTGCGAATGTAAAGGTACTGGCCTTTTCCCTCGGATTCGGGAAAAAGCTTATCAATTTCAAAAAAGGCGAGACCGAATACGCCATATCAGCTATTCCCCTCGGCGGATATGTAAAGCTGCTCGGCGAATCTCCTGACGATGAGGTCAAAGAGGAGGAAATCAACAGGTCGTATTCACATAAACCGCCTTTTGTAAGAATCATGATCGCCTTTGCAGGTCCTTTTTTCAATATCATCTTTGCCTTTTTCCTTTTCTATTGCGTGTTTCTCAGCGGGTACAACGTCCTGTCCACCAAGGTGGGAAGCGTTGAGAACGGATACCCTGCCTACGAGGCCGGCATCAGGGAAGGAGACACTATAGCAAGTATTAACGGGCAGAACATCTCAGAGTGGGGAGAATTAATGGATGTCATGTCCAGGGCAAAAGAAAGGACTTTGAAGTTTACCGTCAAAAGAGGCGGGGATTTAATAGATTACCAGATAACCCCGAAAGAGATCGAAAGTAAAAATATCTTTGGAGAAACGATAAAAAGAAAGGTCATCGGTGTTACGGCATCGAATGAGTTTTTGACAAAAAAGGAGACATTGTCAGGCGCTTTCGGCAAAGCAGGTTTTCAGACCTACAACCTCACAAAAATAACTATTATGGGTATTGTGAAGTTGGTAGAGGGAAGCATATCGCCGAAACAGGTCGGTGGCCCCCTTCTTATCCTTGAGGTTGCAGGGAAACAAGCAAGGGAAGGGACAAAAAACCTTATATACTTTATTGCTATTATCAGTATTAACCTCGCTGTTATTAACCTCCTCCCCATACCGATCCTTGACGGGGGTCATATCATGTTTCATTTGATAGAGATTGTCATAAGGAGGAAGATTTCACAGAGATTCATTGATATTGCACAAAAAGCAGGCATGGGGATACTTATAGCAATCATGGTGCTTGCCTTTTTCAATGACCTCATGCGTATATTCTATGGAAAATAGGGTTATCCTCGGCATCGATAATTCCCTGGACTTCTTGAATATCGCCATCTCCGCTGGGGATAAACTCATTGAGGAGAGAAACATCGGGAACAAGCGGGTACCTTCCGGTATTATTCCCGTGGAAGTGTCCCATCTGCTATCTGCTAACGGGTATACAATTGATGATGTTCATTACATGGTGGTCACGCTTGGCCCGGGCTCTTTTACGGGTATAAGGGTAGCCCTTGCATTCTGCAAAGGCATTTCTTCCGGTAAAAATATCCCGCTTATCGGGATACCGACCCTCGATGTGCTCGCATCGCCCTTTGCATTCATGGAGGGACACTTCCTCTGTCCATTGATAGATGCGAAAAAGGGTGAGGTCTTCTACTCGCTCTATTATGTGTCTCATGGTGAAATTGAAAGGCTTGAAGGGTACATGGCTGCAAAACCTGGAGATATCAAGGGAATCGTTAAAACCCCGTGCATATGCTTCGGGACAGGCGTCCATCTCTGCGAAGCCTATCTGCCCCGCATGGATGGTGGGATAACGTTTATAAAAGACAGCTTTACGAGGGTTTCCGGTGAGGCCCTCATCAGAGAAGGCCTGAAAAGGTTATCACCAGACACGGGTGGCACCATAGTACCCATCTACGGAAGAAAATCCGAAGCAGAAATCAAATTCAATGTCACGCTGACCTGAATTACCCTGAAAAGGTTTAAAAAGATGCCTGTTTTAGTGTATAATTTATAGGCGAAAGGAGGTTGCATTGAAGACAATTGATGAGATAAACGAAAAGATAAAAAACGGCAAGGCTGTCGTTGTGACTGCCGAAGAGATGGTAGAGATAACAAAAGATAAGGGTACAAAGAAAGCCGCCGGGTATGTGGATGTTGTAACAACAGGGACCTTTGGCCCTATGTGCAGCAGTGGTATGTTTATGAATGTGGGTCACTCTAAGCCAAGAATAAAGATCGGCGGGGGCAAATGCCTTCTCAACGATGTGCCGGCATATACCGGAGTTGCCGCTGTAGACATATACTTGGGGGCTACAGCAATTCCGGACGATGATCCAAGGAATATGGTGTATCCGGGGACCTTTAAATACGGTGGCGCCCATGTGATAGAGGAATTTGTGAATGGAAAAGACATACGGCTTGTAGCAACAGCCTACGGTACCGACTGTTATCCGAGGAAGCATATAGAGACCTATATCAATAAGGATACGGTAAATGAGGCATACCTTTACAATCCAAGAAATGCCTACCAGAACTACAATGTGGCAGTGAATCTTTCAAAAAAGATTATTTACACCTATATGGGGATAGTCAAACCACACATGCTCAGTGCAAATTACTGCAGCGCAGGTCAGCTTTCCCCCCTCCTGAAAGACCCGAAATACAGAACTATCGGTATCGGTACGAGGATATTCCTCGGAGGCGGTGTAGGGTATGTGGCATGGAACGGAACACAACATAACCCTGATGCGCTCCGGAGCCCGGATGGTCTCCCCAGGGCTGGCGCTGGCACAATTGCCGTTATAGGGGATGCCAAGAAGATGAGTGGTGATTATCTCAAGGGGGCAAGCTTTGTCGGTTATGGCGTAACAATGTTTGTGGGTCTCGGCATACCCATACCTGTTCTCGATGAAGAAATGGCCTACTTTACATCAAGGAGCGATGAAGATTTCTGGGCGCAGGTCGTTGATTACGGAAACGATTACCCGAACAGGGTGCCAAAAAGTATTTGCGAAGTTAATTATGCCCAGCTGAAATCGGGCAAGGTCACAATAAACGGCACAGAAGTTCCCACTTACCCCATATCGAGTTACTCGAAGGCACGGGAGATTGCAACTATCCTCAAAGACTGGATACATTCCGGGGCATTTCTCCTTACAAACCCCGTAACACCACTCCCCGGTGTGGATTCAGGAATCAGGCTGAATACACTGGAGGAGAATGTGCCGGGAGTTGTCTGAGGAAGAACCGAATCGGAGAAACGGGGAAGCGGAATATCGGGGAAGTAAAGATTCTAAATCCATTTTCGCCGATTCGCCGGCTCATTAACATAAGTCGCACAGAACATTTGAGTGTAAAAAAAGAGGTATGATGAACAAAAAAGCTATTTCACTGCTTTCCGGCGGTCTCGACAGTACCCTTGCAACAAAGCTCATTATTGACCAGGGAATAGAGGTTGTTGCGCTTCATTTTACCTCTCCCTTCAGCAGCAAAAGGGAAAAAGAGGGGGGGTTGCAGGCAGAGAGAACAGCTCAGGAACTGGGGATCAGGCTGATCCTCATGTATAAAGGGCCGGAATATCTCGATGTTGTAAAAGCGCCGGAACATGGTTACGGTAAAAATATGAATCCCTGTATCGATTGCAGGATATTCATGCTCAAAAAAACTAAAGAGGTCATGGCCAGCGAAGGTGCAAGCTTTGTTATTACAGGGGAAGTCCTCGGTCAGAGGCCCATGTCACAGCGGAGGGATACGATTAATATCATAGAGAAGAAAAGCGGGCTCACAGGTCTCATAGTAAGACCTCTTTCTGCCATGCATTTCTCGCCTTCCATCCCCGAGACGGAAAACACCATAGACAGGTCAAAACTTCTGGATATTGTCGGCAGATCAAGGGAGATGCAATACCGGCTTGTAGAGCGGTTTAATTTGAAAGAATACGGATGCCCCGGCGGCGGTTGTCTGCTTACAGACCCTATTTTTTCTCATAAGTTACGGGACCTTTTCTTGCATGATAAAGTATTTACCATGCAAGACATTGAGCTTCTCAGCGTTGGCAGACATTTCAGGTTGGGGGCAGAGACTAAACTGATAATCGGAAGGGATAAAAATGAGAATGAAAAACTGGAATCTCAGCGGCAATCACCATATGTGCTATGTTACCCTGTAGGCTTCAAAGGGCCTTTCGGTCTTCTAAAAGGAATACTTAATGATGAAACTATTGGCATCGCAGCCAATATAATCGGACATTATGGAAAAAACGAATCCCCCACGATAGCTATTGAGCTGCACAATGGACAGATAGAGAAACGGATTGCAAACAAAACTGATATGAATGTAACTGATTTGAAAATTTGATTTCTGCCCCTGTCTTGTATTGCTGTTTCAAGTTTCGAGTTTCAAGATCCAAGATTCGCATTTTCAGGAGGCCTTATGAGATTATTGGATGATCTTTATGTATATCCATGGACATCTTTTCAGGAAAATAATTGCAATACGATTTTTATTGACGGTGAAATCCCGATAATCGTTGATCCCGGGCATGTGCACCTCTTTAACCATGTCGTTGAGGGGATGGCGAGGGATGGTAAACCGATTGATAGTGTAAAATGCCTTTTGTGCACCCACGGCCACCCTGACCATATCGAGGCTGTAGACAGATTTAACAGCGGTGTTTTGAAAGGCATCAGCAGGGTTGAATATGAGTATTTGAACAATGGCGGCAAGGAGCTCTTCATCGCTACCGGCTGTCAGGTAACAAGAATGCCCTTTAAGATTTTTCTCAAGCCGGGCAATATAAAGCTGGGCGACAAGACATTCAGGGTTATCCCTACCCCCGGGCACTCACCGGGTTCGGTCTGTCTTTACTGGGAAGAGGAGAAGGTTCTTATTTCGGGAGACACGATCTTTTATATGGGGGTTGGAAGGACCGACCTGCCGGGCGGGGACATTGAAGAACTATCCCGGAGCATTAAGGAGCTTTCAAAACTCTCTGTTGAATACCTCATTCCCGGACATGGTGAAATCGTAAGAGGAGAAAAGGCTATTCATAAAAATTTCAGTGTAATTCTCGGCGAATTTTTTGAGTAATGTCAGCATGATATGCGTTGTTGACTTTCTGGCAAACCATGCATATAATGATTTTGAAATAAATATTGGATGATATAACATTTTTTTGCGAAAAATATAAAGAGCGTATAGATATCAATAAAAAACCTTGTCCGCATCCAAACGATTATTGTCAATATAGAACACGGTGTGTTATACACACTCTTTGTAAGGAAAACCCTGACTGCGCTGAAAAGAGGAGGAAAAAAGGTGAGATTACCTGACGAATATATATGCAATATGTGTGGGTTTATGTTCCTTTCCGGAGAGAAGTTGAATATTTTCTGCCCTGAATGCGGGAGCAGCATGGTTGCCAAAGAGGTTAGCTACGAAGAATTTCTCGACGAGGACGCTTACAACTTCAACTTCAAGCAGATGATCTTTTAAAAAATCATGACAGTCTATGGCTCGGGCATCCTATCCGGTTCGCATAAAAGTTCCGGTGCACGGATGTTTTGCCGCATTTTGCACATTTGAATGCCTTCGTGTCTTTCGGAAGGAAAGACTAAGCCCTTCAGGGAGGTATTGAAGTGTTACTGACATATGTTCATGCATCTTTCATGGCAGCCGGTTTTATCTTCATGGCAGCCGGTTTTATTACAGCAAGATTTCTGAAGAAAAAAATATGGTGGCTAAAATTACACAGGATTCTTGGCATTTCAGGTGCATGCTGTGTGTTGGCAGGTGTTTGTTTTGAATCCATCCACCTTTCCCTTATCAGTGCCGGGCATTTTAACGTGGCCCATGCCTACTTCGGTATTCTCGTTGTTGTGCTGTCTCTGATTACGCCTGCGATGGGGTTAGTGCAGATAAAAATATACGGGATAGCATCAAAAATAAGGCCTCTCCATCGCTGGTCAGGAAGAGTCATTATACTATTGATGGGTATCAATATCGTTTCAGGTCTCTATACAGCAGGAATCATATAAAGGCCCGGTCTTATACGAAAGATATTCGATTGAAAGGGCATTGTGCTTGAAATAACATTACTTTGTGGATTTTCGTTCCTTGCCGGATTGATTGATTCTGTGGCGGGGGGAGGCGGCCTTATCCAGCTTCCCGCCCTCTTTATTATTCTTCCCAATCTCCCTGTGGCGCTCCTTCTGGGAACAAACAAACTCTCCTCGATTGCCGGCACATCAATTGCCTCCCTCCAGTATGCAATGCATGTGGATATAAGCTGGAAGGCAACACTCCCGGCCACAATTGCAGCGCTCATATTTTCATTTCTGGGGGCAAGAACCGTAAGCATGTTAAACCCGGGTACTATGCGGCCGGTCATCCTTTTTCTGCTCGTTGCAATTGCAGCCTATACTTTTATCAGAAAAGACTTTGGCACGGTGCATATACCAAAACTGGGTCATAGAGGACAATTTTTATTCAGCATTATTACCGGTACGGTAATCGGTTTTTACGACGGGTTTTTTGGTCCAGGGACAGGTAGTTTTCTTATCTTTGTCTTTATAAGCATCTTTGGATTTAATTTTCTCTCTGCATCTGCATCCTCAAAGGTCATAAATTTTGCAACAAATCTCTCTGCCGTGCTCTATTTTGCGTTTACTGACAATATCCTCTATAAAATTGCCTTACCCATGGCAGTATGCAACATACTCGGGTCCCTTGTGGGGACGAGACTTGCAATCTTAAAGGGCAGCCGTTTTGTAAGGGTATTTTTTCTTATCGTGGTTTCAGGGCTGATTATAAAATTAGCATACGATACTTTCAGGTATTAAATAGAAACAGTTTCTATGACTCTGGAAATCTCTGGAAAGACAGCAAAGACGCTGTACAACGGGTTTTCACTTTTAAAAAATTCTCCTGAAATTCAGGCAGTGATCCGGGCAGGAAATCTCCCTGTTTCTCAGGGGTATCTCTTTGCAGCGAACCTCGAATGCCCCGATCTTAGAAACAGTTTATAGTTGATAGCAAATGAAAAACCTTCATTTAACACGGATAACATTGGATAAAGGCAAGCTGAAGGGGGGGGTAAACCTGGCACAAAGCACGATTTACGTTGCATTGGTATAGGACTCGACCGTAAGGCGGGATTTTTCGACGTCTCTGACGAGATCTGTTGTTATGATTCCCCGGATATCTTTGTTTATTCCATACATCTCAAAATATTCATCTCTGATGGGCAGCGTCTGTTCGTTCTGTCCATGATAACCGAGGACCTTTGCTATAAGGTCTGCAAGACAGATCGTGAAGCATTGTGTGCGATATTGCTCCGGAATAGCCTCAGGCAGAAAAAATGAGGGATAGTGGTGGTATTCAATGCCATGAACGATTACATGCGGTAGCTTCCATTTATTGGCAATAAGGCCTCCTGCAACTGCATGGTTGATGCCATACTGGTGTTCTTCCTTAATAAGGGCGGGGATATCGGAAATTATTTCAAAATAGCTTTCCAGTGTAACAAGGAAATATTTACCGATATCGTGGAGAAGACCAATCGTAGCAAGGTCATACTCAGAGAATTTAAAGAGTTTTTTACCGATATACCCTGCGCATGTTGATACGATGGCAGAGTGCACCCATGTTTTAATATACAGGTCAGGTTCCATATCCAAATGTTTCGGAACTACATTCTTAATGGTCTCCTGAAAGACAATCGTCCTTACATTGTTGTATCCCAACAGGGTAATAGCCCTTCCAACGGAAGTGATCTTCCCCGGGAGTTCAAAATATGAGGAATTGATGGTTTGCAGGATTTTCCCGGAAAATACAGGGTTTGTTGAGACCAATGCCGTAATCTTTTCAGGGTTTGACTCCGGCTTTCTCAGAAGATCCAAAAGTTTTATGGATGTTGTGGGTATGGGCGGAAGAACCGAAAGCCTTTCCTCAATAATTTTCCTGGTCTTTTCCTCGAGATCTTGAAGGGTTGTGGGAAAGGTGTTCTCGGCAGGAATGAAATAGTTTATCTCTTTGAGGTCAGGGTGTGATTCTGAGGGGGTCCTATTTAATGGGCTATCATGGCCGGATGTTTGTTTTTGAACAATCTCTTTCGTTTCGTTTTCATTGGATTTCCCGGGTGGCTCATGAAGCCTCTCTTTGTCTTTGTGAGAAGCTGTTTTCCGGTTTTTACGGAAAAGTATTATGATGAGAACAACAGCGATAATCGATGAAAGCAAGATGATGATTTTCATGTTAAAATCCACAAAAAAGACTGTCAACCTTCGTAAATATATTATCGCACAATATCGTAATTGATTACATCAAAAAGCAAAATTTACAAACACTGGAAGAAGATTGTAAAAATTTATAAGGAAAGCCCGAGCCCATAGCGGATAAAAAGCACATACGTAAACCCACAATCAATTCTTAATCCACTTTTTGGCACTGGGCTTAAAGTGCTGTTTTCATTGTTAGCCCTGAAGGTCTTTTGTTGCCTCATTCAATGCATCCTCAAGCCTTTTTGTTTCATTTAGTATTATCTCAACATACCGCCATCCCTCCGAAGAAGGATCCATCGTTTTGGCAAGCCTTCTCGCAAAACCGCCAACTACCGTCAAGGGATTACGGATTTCGTGAGCCACAGCCTGGAGCGTATACTCTACCTCCTCACTCCTGTCTCCTCTTGCGCGCAGTCCTTCAAAAGACGGCGGTCCCTGGGCTATCTCTCCATGCTGATTTTGCAGCACCTGTTCCGAAAGCCTGCTCAGGGCACGGTTTGCCTTTTCCATGAGCCCCAATAAATCCTTTTCGCTTTCGATTTCTACTTCGAAGATCCTGGCTATTCCATCAGCCTCTTTCAGTGCACCAATGACAACATCGTACATTGTTTCGTCTGAAAAGCTCCATGGGGGATTATTCCCATTCGGTACCCTCAGCAATGACGCCGCCGCAGCAAAGACATCCTGAAAATCGACCTTTGCGTAACATATAAGGGCCGAGAGCTTACCGGCAATTCTGCAGATCCTCGACAACATCGACGCTTCAAGGCTGCCATCTTCATATCCATAGTAACGTTGGCATTCAACAATCTGTTCCGGAAACTTCCAGTATCTGAGTGCAATTTCACCGATCTCCCTGTGGTTTAACCCCTGACTTTTTTTCTCCGTATCGAGAAGTAGCTCCAGGGGGTAAGCGCCAGTGTCTACCGTCTCATTTTTTCCTTTCAAAAAAAAATCGTAATAGATGAGAAAACCTACTTCAAGGGTAAGACCTGCTACAAAGGCCTCTTCAGGTTCACAAGCCTTTAGTTCCTGGGCAAGGGATTTCGCGAGAAGACCGCGGTAGAGGGAAACCCGCCAGAATTGGCCGTAGTCTATCTGACCAACCTTGCCCATGGGAAAGGTATCTTTCAACGATAACGAGAGGGCTAAAACGCGCAGATGGTGAAAGCCGATTCTCATAATTGCCTGCTTGAGGGTTGAGGCAGGGTAAAGGGATTTAAAAAATGCGCTGTTTGCCATTTTGAGGACGCGAACAGCAAGAGAAGGGTCTTTCTCGATTAGGCCGGTTAATTCATTCAAAGAACTCGAGTCGTCTGATGCAATCTCAACAAGCTTCACCGCTATCACTGAAAGCGACGGAAGGGCATACCCTGATTGAAATTTCTTTAATATTTCTGAAATATATTTCTGTTCCATTATTCTCTCAAAAGTATTATAAATGAAAAACAGTCAAAATGAAAAAAAATTAAACCGCTTTAAGCTTATAGTTTTTCAATCGATTAGATTCGTCCACTTTTACTTTCTATCCTGGGCTGCGTTCAAAAACATGGTCATGATGAGCAGAGCAAAGACAGCAAGCAATAGTGTATGAAGGTAGGAACGTTTTGTAGGTTGTTTGGGAAATAGTTTAATGGGGTCTACCGCGGTAGACCCCGGGTAAAATATGTGTTATGGGCGGGCACCTGATTTTTTCGCAAAAACCTTGTAATCTGTATTGAGGATTCTTTTGGCGCTTTCATCCATAACATCGGTTATGAATGGAATCTTTGTTTCTTTTTCGGTTTCCCTGTTTCCGGAGAAGACATCATTACGGGAAATTTCAGGAAGGCTGAATTTGCGTGCACCGGCCATTAACTGCTGAAGCCCTGCAGCAAGTTTATCGGCAAGTGTCCACATGGCAATTGCACCAAAGGGAATATCTTTCATTCCCTCTTCCCCGACCCTTTTCTGAACGTCATAGTAACCGGCGAATATCTCTTCAGGGGTTGAACCGAGTTCTTTTACGGCTGGGGCAAGATCATCCCAGTTACCGTTCACTGCTTTCTTCCGTTCCGGTTTCAGTACGCCTTCGATATTCGAACCCACGAACCCCGGTATCATTGCGCCTCTTCCCATGCATATAAGTTTTGTAAACGGTGCGCCGAGGGCAAGTGCCTTGAATATATGGTCTTCCCGTGCGAGGCCGCCGGCAAAGGCAATATCAACAACCTTTTCACCTTTTGCTGCGAGCATTGATGCGTATTCATATGTCTTTGAGTGGAGGAGGATCGAAGGTACGCCCCAGGTTTCCATCATATTCCACGGACTCATTCCTGTGCCTCCGCCGGAACCATCCACTGTAAGGAGGTCAAGCCCTGCATCGGTTGCAAACTTTATCGACATGGCAAGGGCTTCCATACCATAAGAACCTGTCTTTAATGAGATTCTCTTGAATCCTATCTTCCTGAGGTACTCAACGGACTGCATAAAATTTTCCTGTACTTTATCAGGCGAAGAAAGGTCTGTATATCCAAGCCTGCTGTGCCGTGCAAAGGCTTTAATAGCGCCATGTTCAAAGGCCTTCTGGACTTCCGGTCTTGTCGGATCAGGGTCAACAACATATCCTCTGTCTTTCAGGAAGAGGGCATACCCGAGACTGTCAACCTGTATCTCGCCGCCGATGTCCTTGGCCCCCTGGCCCCATTTAAGTTCAATAATTACTTTTTCGCCGTACTTGCCGATAACGTATTCTGCAACACCGTTTCTTGTGTCTTCCACGTTCATCTGGACAATAATTGCCCCGTATCCGTCGAAATATTTGAGATATGTGTCAATCCTTCTGTCCAGTTCGGGTGCCTTTTCGATTTTGCCATTTTTTATTACGGCCTCTCTATCTATACCGACAACGTTTTCGCCGATAACGATGGGTATTCCTACGAGGGCTGCGCCAATGGCAAAAGAATCCCAGTACTTCGCTGCAATAAAGGTTGAGCCTAATGCACCCGTCATAATGGGGATCCGGCACTTTGTCTTCTCTTCGTTTCCAAATTCTGTTTCCAGGCTTACATTAGGGAATATGCAGTCATCTGCTGAACTCGATAGTCCGTTAGGCAGACCGTGTACGCCATAATTGTACCCCTGAATCCTCAATGAGTTATAGGAAACACCAATGTGACATGTGTTTGCACTCCCTGCAGTAATATATCCAAAATCTCTCGGGTAAAGGACTTTCCTTCCCTTCAAGCTGGAAATCCAGGTTTCGCATCTTCCCTTGCAGTCAGCGCGGCATAATGTACATAATCCCGATTCTGCGGGATTGCCACGGTTAACCGTCCCAATCGCATCATTTGATTTTGGCCATTCGATCATGTGTCTCCTCCTGATTTTTTCTATTTGGTAGCATATTGCCATTCTAACGGCATTACATTGCCATATAAATAATGTATTACTATTATTTTATTTATCAAAATAAATATTTATTGTCAAGTATATATTGTATTCATAGAATTTATTGATTTATGTTGCCATATTTTATATGTTTTATTATACTATAGTTAGCGGCAATGTTGCCAATATATATAATAGATGTTGCCGCTAATTTACATGTATTATGGATGATATTATTCTTTTGGGTTGATATACTGTGGCATCGTTCATAACGAAAGGACAATGAAATATGGTTGAGAGAAAGAAACGGAAAGAGTTGTTGATATTAAACGTCTTAAAGAACACAGAATCCCCCCTTTCCAGCCCGAGGATAGCCGATGAACTGTCAGCGCTTGGCCACGAGATGAGCGAGAGGACGGTTCGGTTGTATCTTCAGCAACTGGATCGGGATGGATTTACCGTAAGCAATGGGAAAAGGGGGCACCAGATAACGCAATTTGGTTTAACAGAGTTGGAATCTTCAAAAATTATCGAAAGAGTAGGCTTTTTATCGGCAAAAATTGACCGGATGACGTACCAGATGAATTTTGACCTGAATACAACCTCCGGCACGGTTGTTATAAACGTAACTCTGGTGGAGCCAGGCCAGTTTGCAAAAAAAATCCCCGACATCGTTAAAGTTTATGCAGACGGGTATGCCATGGGCCATCTGATGACCTTCCTGAAACCCGGGGAATCCCTGGGGCACATCAATATACCGGAAAAAATGATAGGCATAGGCACTGTATGCTCAATTACCCTTAATGGTGTATTATTAAAACACGGCATTCCTACTGTTTCACGCTTCGGTGGCCTTCTGGAACTCAAGGACAAAAAACCGGTCAGATTTGTCGAGATCATCATGTATGACGGGACAAGCATAGACCCGCTCGAAGTATTCATACGGAGCGGGATGACTGATTATATGGGTGCCATAAGAACGGGTAACGGCAAGATAGGGGCAAGTTTCAGGGAATTTCCAGCAGAGAGCAGGGATACCGTTATACATCTTGCCGGGATGCTGGACAGGATAGGGCTCGGAGGGCTTGTAAAAGTGGGCATGCCGGGCCAGAGTCTCTTTGACATCCCTGTAAGCGAAGGCAGGATAGGAGCCATCGTAATCGGCGGACTGAATCCCGTCTCCATCCTTGAAGAGACGGGTGTACGGGCATACTCCCGGGCCCTTGCCGGACTCATCGACTTTAAGAGGCTCTTTCGTTTTGAAGAAATGGAGGACAGAATCAGGAAATTCTTATAATCTTTTCTTATTGTCATTACGCCGTATCCATGCAGTAGAGTAGGCAACCTGACAGGGATGGACATTGCATAAAGGCAATTGAGCTCCTTGACCCTCTCCCCAAGGGCATGCGTTTTTTTCTGAAGCACCTCTTTTGTTGCTAATGTATTACCGGTCTTGGATACAGTCCCGCTTCTTCAACAATCTGAGGGACTTTCTGCTCCCATTCGATAGCCATGATGTGGATACCGGCAACACCCTTTATCGCGCGGACCCTCTCGATGAGTTCAACGCAGATATTGATGCCTTCATCGGCTGCCTTTTCCTTGGAGACACCTTTTAACCGGTCAATCATCTCCTCCGGTACGTCCATACCCGGAACCGATGCCTTCATGTAACGAGCCATGCCGACCGATTTGAATGGGGTGATTCCTGCAAGAATATACATCTTTTCGTGGACACCGAGGTCGCGTACCATCTCCATCCATTTTTCGAACTTTTCCACATTAAAGACACACTGAGTCTGAACAAACTGGGCGCCGGCTGCCGCCTTTTTTGCGAGTCTCATAGCCCTTATCTCGAACGGGTCTGCAAAGGGGTTCTCTGCACAACCGATAAACAGGTTAGGCCTTCCCTTCACTTCTTCCCCGCTTATAAATTTCCCCTCATCCCTCATCCGCTTTACGGTCTGGATGAGCTGAATGGAATCGATATCAAAGACATTTTTTGCTGTTGGGTGGTCGCCGAAGCTCTGGTGGTCGCCTGAGAGACAAAGAAGATTATTGATGCCCCATGCTGCCGCCCCCAGGATATCGCTCTGAATAGCAATCCTGTTTCGGTCCCTGCAAACCATCTGCATCACAGGATCAAAGCCCATCTCTTTCAGTATGAGGGAGGCCGAAAAACTGCTCATCCTGACAACGCTTGTCTGATTATCAGTAACATTCACGCTGTCAACATAGCCTTTCAGGAAAGCACCTTTCTTCTTTACTGCTTCCGGGTCAGCGCCCCGTGGAGGACCGCATTCTGAGGTGACGGCAAAGGCGCCGCTTGCCAACACCTTTTCCAAATTGCTTCCCGTACTCATATCCTTAAATCCTCCCTTACCCTCTTTCTCGGACCGCCATCCCTGCTTGCCGACCAGTCTTTGGTCGGTTGTATCTCAAGATATTTCTCCATCATATTCATCTCTTTCAGCCTGTCCACGATGAGCTGCCATGCGCAGGGCACATCTTTATTTATCTCGCAGAAACCCCCCTGGGAGCCGCCGCAGGGACCATTGAATATACTCTTTGCACATCGTGAAACAGGGCAGATACCAAGGGTCTTATCGAGTATGCAGTTTCCGCACCCCTGACATCTTTCTTTCCAGACCCCCTGTTCCTCGGAACTTCCCATGAAAGTGGTATTAACGGCAGGAACTACATACTTGTTTCTGTATGCTTCGGCCATAGACTGTATGCCGCACCCGCAAGCCATGGAGATCACCACATCACATTCATCCACAAAGGATTTTGCCTCTACTGTATATTCAGGGTCACATTGCCTCTCCAGTGTGTGTTCCTTCACCTCAACAGGGATGCCGTCCTTTGCCCTCACAAGTCGTATCTCCGATGCAAGGACCGCTACCTCTTTCGCCCCGCCTGCAGAGCAGACCGTAACACATTCGTTGCAGCCGAGAAGCAGTATCTTCGTATATGGTTTTACCATATCCATGATCTCTTCAAAGGGTTTTCGGTTCGCTACTATCATAATGTACTCCTTAGTAAATGTTAAGGGTTCGAGTGTTGTTCGCTTGGCCCCTCGACCCCTTGGCCCCTCGACCCCTGTAATTTTGCCGGATTCGGCCCCAAGGCCCTTATCTTCTCCGTCATCTCACGCGCCGCTTCTGCAAAACGCCGACCCTCTGCCGCCGACAGGTTGTACATTACCACCCTGTTGCCGCCGATACCGGTTTCATCAAGCAGTTGTTTTACGTATTCTACACGTTTTCTTGCCCTCAGGTTTCCGGTCAGAAAATGGCAGTCACCCTCAAGACAGCCTACAAGACAGACTCCATCGGCGCCATTTTCAAAGGCCTTCAGGATGAGAACAATGTCCACCCTGCCCGTACAGGGCACCTTCACTATCTTAATGCTTGCCGGATACGAGAGTCTCATCGAACCTGCCAGGTCCGCTGCGGTATACCCTCAGTATTCGCAGCAAAAAGCTATAATATCCGGTTCAAAATGTTCCATCAAACGCTCTACGCTCCACGCTATATTCCCACACACAGTGCCTTCACCTTCTCTGTCAACTGGACATCCGTATAGTGCATAAGATCGATTGCCTTTGCAGGACACTCTGCAGCACAGGAGCCGCACCCCTTGCATTTGCTTATATCAATCTCTGCCTCGCCTTTTGTATTAATAACAGGTACAGAGTAGGGGCATACCCTTACACAGGTGAGGCATGCAGCACACTTTTCACCTTCCACGTGTGCAACAACCCCGCCGACGGCCATCTTCTCTTTTGAGAGGATCGTGATTGCCCGTGCCACCGCTCCCTCTGCCTGGGTGATACTTTCCTGTATATTCTTGGGGGAATGGGCAAGACCGCACAGGAACATGCCATCCGAGGCAAAATCTACAGGCCTCAGTTTCATATGGGCTTCAAGGAAGAAGCCTTCATTCGTTCTCGGGACCTTGAGGAGCGTTGCCAGCCCCTGATTATCTCCAGGGACAATGGCGCTGCTCAGTGCAACAAGGTCGGTTTCGAAGATAATCTGTTCCATAATCGATGGGTCATGGCAGGTCATATATAACAAACCGTCCTTGAGTTCAAGGGTCGGAGGGTTTTCTATGTCATATCTGATAAACCTTACACCAAGTCGCCTTGCGTGGAGGTAATACTTTTCGAGAAACCCGTAAGTCCTGATGTCTCTGTATAGGATCACCACATCACCGTCGGGGTTTCTCTCCTTCAGTGTTATTGCATTTTTTATGGCAGTCGAGCAGCAGACCCTGCTGCAATAAGGCCTTTCTTCGTCCCTTGAACCCACGCACTGGATCATTGTGCAGCGTTTGAACAGGGGAAGTCGTTCTTCTATGATCTGTTTTTCAAGCTCTGCCTGTGTTAAAATTCTCCTGTCTTCGCCGTATAAGTACTTACCCATTGGCTTGAATTCTTGTCCACCTGTAGCAACGACAATAATACCATGCTCTATCGTTACCGGGGCTTGCGCCTGTCCCCGTAAGGGGGTCGCCCCCTCCACAAGCAAAGCTCGTGGAGCCTCCCCCTCAAGCTCGCAGTGCTCGCTGGTTAGATGTTCTATAGGAACTTGCCTGTGGGAACCTACTACTGTTTTAAAATTCCCCTTGAAACCCGAATGCTCCACGACAGTGGCGTTCATTTTCACATGAATGAGCGGATGACTTGTCACCTTTTCAACGGTTTCTCTCAGAAATTCCTGTATGTCTGTGCCGTCGAGGGTATGGTAAATATGCTGCAGATTACCTCCAAGCTTATTCTCTTTTTCTATAAGGAAAACCTCAAAGTTCTGGTTGGCAAGTTTTAATGCAGCAGTCATACCGGCAACGCCGCCGCCCACAACAAGCGCCCTTTTATTCACGTCAATTGTTACCTCTTTGAGGGGCTTTATAAAATTGGTGTTCATAACGGCCATTCTCACGAGGGTCTTTGCCTTCTCTGTGGCATCCTCTTTTTCGTGCATATGCACCCATGAACATTGATCCCGTATGTTGGCCATGTCAAAGAGGTATTTGTTAAGCCCTGCCTCGCGGATCGTTGCCCTGAAGAGCGGCTCGTGTGTCCGCGGCGAACAGGAGGCAACAACAACCCTGTTTAGCCTGTATTCGTCGATCATCTTTTTCATCTTGTCCTGCGTGTCCTGAGAACAGGTGAAAAGGTTCTCGTCGGACAGCACCACATTGGGAAGGGTACTTGCGTAACGCTGTACCTCCGGGACATTTACCACGCCCCCGATATTGATACCGCAGTTACAGACAAAAACACCAATCCTTGGTTCTTCAGCATCCACGTCCTTCTCGTCAGGCAGTTCTTTAATAATAAGGTCTTTGCCACGCATATCAGCTATGACGGATCCCGCCTCACATGCGGCGGCGCTTGCCTGCATGACCGTCTCAGGAATATCTTTCGGGGATTCACAGGCGCCACATACAAAAATTCCCTCCCTGGAGGCGAGAAGTACATTTTTAGGGTTGGTCTTGATGAATCCGTACCCGTTAAGCTCAACACCTATTGTTGCTGCAAGGCGCGCAAGGTTCTTTGAGGGCCTCAATCCCACAGAGAGGACAATCAGGTCGAATATTTCCGATTTGAGCTCTCCATCCTCGTCAATATAGGCAATCTCAACATCCTTTGTCTGGCGGTCTTCAAGCACCCTCGATACGAGGGATTTAACATACCTTACCCCGTATTCCTTTCTTGCCCGCTCATAGTACTGGTCGAAGCCCTTCCCGTATGCCCTGATGTCCATGTAAAAGATGGTCGGTTCAATATCGTTCTGATGCTCTCTGGCAATAATGGCCTCTTTCGTTGCATACATACAGCATACAGAAGAACAGTATTCGTTCACCTTGTCCCTGCTGCCCACGCACTGGATAAAGGCGATCTTTTTGGGTATTTTCCCGTCGGAAGGCCTCATTACCACGCTTCCGGTAGGTCCCGTGGCAGAGAGGATTCTTTCAAATTCGACACTGGTAACGACATTTTGATATATACCGTAGCCGAGTTCTTTTTTTGCATGGGCATCATATTCATCGAAGCCGCTTGCAATGATGATGCTTCCCACCTGAACTATTTCTTCAGATGGTCCTTCGAGGTAATCGATTGCTTCAGGCTTGCAGAACTCTTCACAGATCCTGCATCCCAGGCACTTCCTGCAATTGAGGCACCTTTCTGCCTCTTCCATGGCATCCTTCTCGCTCAAAGCAAGGTACACTTCGTCGAAGCCTTTTCGCTTATCTGCCGGTATTTCCGGTATGACAGCCCGCGCCTTCTTTTCTATAAAGGCCGGGACATCTTCCACAAGCTTGTCTTCCTGCGCAAGTCTGCCTTCCTTTAAACCTTTGCCTTCAAGGAACCGCTTGATGGATTCTGCCGCAGTCTGTCCCTGATGGACCGCATCTATTGCCGCTTTCGGTCCTGTAACTGCGTCCCCGCCCGCAAAAACACCTTTTACTGTGGTTTCCAGTGTCACCGGGTCAGTCTTGATCCTGCCGTCCCGGAGAAGCTCTATATTGGCCGGGCCTTTTAAAAACCCCGTATCCATGGCTTGCCCGATGGCGAGAATCACTGTATCGGCATGAAAGCTTTGTGTTGTAAACTCATCATAACAGGGGCTGAACCTTCCCCCTTCGTCAAACACGTCACTGCACCGTTTACATTCTACCCCTGATACGATGCCGTTCGACGTGATAATCCGCTTTGGCCCCCATGTGGTGTGGATTTTAATGCCTTCTTCAACAGCCTGGTCAATCTCCCACGTGTGCGCCGGCATCTCGTCCCATTTCTCAAGGCAAGCCATGTGAACTTCATTCGCTCCAATTCTTTTGGCAGTTAATGCCACATCTATAGCCACATTACCGCCGCCGATGACCAAAACTATTTTTCCGGTCTGTACAGGCTCACCCTTATTCACAGCCCTTAAAAAGTCTATGCCACCAATGACACCTTCTGCGTTTTCATTTTCAATGCCGAGGACTCTGCTGCCGTGGGCGCCAAGCCCGATAAATGTGGCATCAAAGGTATCAAAGATCTCGTCTGCGGGGATATCTTTCCCGACCCTCGTATTGTATGTAACCTCGATGCCCATCTTTTCCACAATGGAAACTTCCCTGGCAAGCTCTTCTTTGGGGAGCCTGTAGGCGGGGATACCAAGATAGAGCATACCACCCAATTTGTCGTGGGCTTCAAAGATCGTAACCGCATACCCGGCCTTCCTGAGGTCAATTGCACAGGCCAGACCTGCCGGCCCTCCGCCAATGATCGCCACCCTTTTATCCTTATCGGGGCCTGTTTCCGGAACAGGTATCTCCCTTTTATCCTTTTCGTAATCGGCCACAAACCGTTTCAAGGCGCAAATTGCAATAGGCTGGTCTGCCTTCCGGCCCCGCAGGCATACCTCCTCGCAGGGGTGGGCGCAAATACGCCCGATAATACCGGGGAACGGCAGCCTTTCTCTTATGAGGTCAAGGGCTTCGAGGAACTTGCCCTCGGCAATGAGGCCCACATAATCACGTGCATTGAGGTTTACAGGACAATGATTCACGCAGGGTGCGATCTCCCTGTCTATCATATATGTGGAAGGGATTGCCTGCGGGAAATTGATAAATGCCGCACTCCTTATTGACAACCCTTCGTTATAGTTGCTATCTACTTCCAACGGACAGCTTTGTGCGCAGAGTGCACAGGATGTACATTTTTCAGGCAATACCCGCCGCGGCCTTCTCTTTAATGTTACCGTGAAGTTACCGGCCGCACCCTCAAGACCCACCACCTCGGTATTCATGAGAAGCTCTATGTTGGGATTCCTTCCAACCTCCACAAGTTTCGGGGCCATGATACACATGGAACAGTCATTGGTTGGGAAGGTCTTGTCGAGCTGAGACATATTCCCGCCAATATTCGGTTTTTCATCGGCAAGGTAAACCCGGAAACCTGACTCAACAAGATTAAGGGATGCCTCCATCCCGCCAATGCCGCCACCGATAACAAGGACCTTGCCTATCTTATCCGCCATATCTTAAACCTGCCGTTGAATACGTGCGAGTTCTGTAAAATGTATCAAGATATTTTCCTCCGAAACTTCGGGTCTCTTCCATCGTGTCCGGCTATCTCCACCAGGTTTTTTCTCATCATTTCCTTTATATGGGTAAACACCCTGTCTTTTTCAATGCCCAGTTTTTCAGAAAGACCTGATACTGTACCCGCACTCTGTGATAACACCTCAAGTATACGCGCCCTCTCAAATGTAGTATCGAGCAGGGGGTTAAAAACGAGCGAGAACTGCCTGTCAGTAAAACGTTCACCATATACGTTTCCTTCTTTCAGGGCATCCTTCTTTCCTATGAGCCGCTCAAGTCGCGCCGCTCCGTCAGGATCATATGCCCTGATAAATGTTATTTTCTCTGTAATTTCTTTCAGTTCATCCATCATGTATTCGCTCTTTTCACCTTCTTCACCACTCCATCCACCGGTATGATGTGCGACCCGCTGCCGGAAAGCTTTCCAAAGAGGGCAAGTTCAAAAACCTCGGACAAAAACAGGACGGGCAGATTATCCTCAGCCGTCCCGAGATAGGGCAAGAGGTCAAGGTTCATCTGGCAAAGCGGACAAGAGGTTACAATCATGTCTGCCCCGACTGCACGGGCCATATCCATAATCTTACTCGATAATCTTAACGTAGTGTCTTTGTTTGTGAGGGTTTTGCTTGCACCACAGCATTCCATTTTAAAAGGCCATTTTACAAGTTCTGTCCCCACTGCCCAGAGGAGGGTATCCATGCTCACGGGGTCTTCAACATCATCGAAGGCCTTCACACCTGGGATCCTTGTCAGGACGCACCCGTAATAGGGGACAACCTTTATGGCAGAAAGGTTGTGTTGTATCCCCCTGGCGATTCGCTCAATCCCGACATAATCGTGAAATACTTCAATGATATTTTTTATCTCTATCGTACCGAGACACTGAAGGGGGGATATCAGTTTGTTGACTTCTTCTCTCAGTTCTTTATCTTTGAGCATCTTCTCATTGGTAATCCTGGACCTATTGTAGCAGGCTGAACAAGGCGCAAAGAAATGGTTGCCGTCGGCTTCCGCCATGGCTATATTCCTCGCAGCAAGGGCGTGCGCAAGCATTTCATCCACTGTGTGCGCAGCAGAGGCCCCGCAACAGGACCAATCGCCCAATTCCTTCAACCCGATCCCGTAAAAAGAGAATACCTCTTTGATCGATGCTTCGTAGAATTTACTCGATGTTTTTAATGAACATCCGGGGTAGTAGGTCAGCGTTGCCATAGTCAAGGTTTTGAGTTTTGAGTTTTGAGTTTTGAGTTAAACACCCCAACAGAAAACTTACCGATGTTCTGCGTTTTAAAATCCGCAATCCGCAATCCGCAATCCGCAATCCGCATTTTACCTTTTACCTTTCACCTTCCCACCTTCTATCTTCTCGAATATCTCCCTCAACTGCTTCCTGTCCTTCACGTTATGCGGGAGGATGCCCATCCTCCCTTTTAAAAACATGCCTATACCCATCTTTGTATCACTGAAAAGGTCTCTCTTTGCCAGCTTGTAGCGCATGATCGCCTCCAGTTCATGGAGTTTTCCGTGCTTTCTCACGCTGTCCAGAAAGAAACTGTCAAAGAGCCACGTGTCTTTGTCTGCTTCACGATGCTCTTTTACCGATATTTTCCGCAACGCGTCAAAGACATGGGCAACATCTATATCATTGGGGCATCTGACACTGCATGTTACGCATTGCAGGCATGTCCAGATGGTTTTCGATGCGAGAACCTTCTCCCTGTTGCCAAGTATGATGTGTCGTATGATCCTGTGTGGGAGTACATCCATTTCGGCTGCCACAGGGCAGCCATTTGTGCACTTATAGCACTGGTAGCATGTTGATATGCTCTCTCCCGATGCCTCCTCTGTTTCATGCAAAAATTCCAGGTTGTCCATGTAACCTTAAAAAAACCTCATGAATGTATTATAATGCAGTGCGTGGTAGAATGGAAGACAAGACATAATCCCCTGTCGTCCACTCCTCGTTCATCGTAAGCGTTGCTGCACTGCTGGAAAGTACGGAAAGCTTTACAGCGCCGATGGTACGGTATACCTCTTCCGGCTGACGCCTTTTCCCATCCACCGTGAGCAGGTGCTCATCAATAGATATGCCAAAAAGTCTCTCATTTTCTTTAAGATAGGGGAGGATAAGCTCCCAGTCACGCCCGTTGAAAGGAAGAATCTGCCCGCCGTTTAATTGCTCTGGAACAATCCTGCCATAGGGGTCACGGACAAAGATGGCTCCACCGGATGCTAATGAAAAGATGTTTGATCCGGAGTAGGGTGTCTCCTGTGGAATCACATTTCCGTCAATGTCGAAGGTTAATGCATTCAGGATGACAAAGCCGCCGCCGCTGTAAGGGTCTCCTGCCATGAAGGATTCTGCAAGGAAATCAAGCGCTGTGCCGTTGATGATAACCCTCGGTTTTCCCACTGCATTGATGAGCGGACGGCCTGCGGCATTTCCCATAACATAGACCTCGCCGCCTTTTGCACCATACATGAAGGTCTGCCCGACATCGCCGTACACAACGAGCTTACCTGATTTTAAAATCTGCCCCAGTTGGTCCTGGGCGTTGCCGTGAACGTACATTTCAAGCCCGTCTATGCCGGATGCAAAGTAGTCACCGCTGGAGTTATAGACATCAATGCGCACACCTTTTGTCTGGGGACCGAAACCGCATCCGAGGAAGCGCTGACCGCGGTGACCGAAACAGATGAATTGCCTCCAGCCGAGCCGGTATGCATCAGATATAATGCGCGCAAAGGAATCATCACCTTCAGGCTGGAATAGGCCTGCATCTGCCACGAGCACCTCTTCGCCTGGCACCGGTGCACGAAGTTTCTCGCGGGATGCAAAATCTATCCGTGCATAACGCCCTGCCGGTGCTCCATTCAGAAGGGGCACCGACCGGAAGGTCGTATCAAGGGAATTGAGAATCATCTGTAAGATCGAGCGGCGTCTTTTGCTACCCGTTGAGTATCGACGGTCAAGCAACAGGGTAAGGAGTTCAATAACAGGGCCTTTAATGCGTTCATTTTCTGCCAGAACAGTAAGGTGGTTGAGCATAGTAAGCATATCCCCATAATCCCACGATACAATATTCTTTTTGAGTGATATAAAGAGTTCAGCGGTTTTGCCTTGAGAAAGTTTTTTCTCAACCTCGCCAACCAGATCAATGTCAATGATTGAAAGAGGCTGTTCCTTTGTAAAATCACAAGGGACTTGCTTTTTCGGCACATCAATAACCCGTCCGAACTTATCGGTGCACGTAAGGTCCATATGCCCTGGTGAGGATTCTTTAATGGTAAATATAAAAGAACCGCCATCCGTATAGCTGCCGCCGCGGGCATTCCAGTACTGGTCGGCCACCGTTCCGAACCGCGGGTCTTCCTTTGCAAGGCTTTCGAGCGTTGCATCAATGGCCTGTTTCTCAGAGCAGATAAGACCGATTTCCACATCTCCTTTCTGCAAAGCAAAGACCTGGGGCCGCAGCATTGCTGTATCTGTGATACCAATAAGCTGAAACTGTTTGTTGCGGACATCGGTGCGGGCAATGATAAAAAACCATGGACCATCAGGCGAACCGTGAATATGCGCAGCCTGAATCTGTCTGTATATACGCTGCTTTTCAACGGAAAGCTTATCAAAGTCCATTTCTGAGGTGGGCGCTAAGGCCTCGATGATATACTCGAGGGGATATCCGTATACCCTGTTCAGGAGGTCAAAGACCTGTACGGAAACCTCTGTATCGGTGAGGAACAAGGGGTAAATATTTCTCTGTTTCAGATATTCGGAGACAGAGTAGTAATTGGCAAAGTCACCATTGTGCACAAGCGCCTCATCCAGCCCGATAAAGGGATGGGCACCACCGGGATGCCATACACGACCTTTCGTGGGGTAGCGCTGGTGGGCAATCCATATATGCGCATCAAAATTGTCGAGTTTGTAGTACCGGGCCACCTGTTCAGCGTATCCTACGATCTTCAGTATCATCATATTCCTGCCGTGGGAGAGGACAAAGGCCCTCTTCTCACCAAGGGAGCTGTAAAGGGCAAGGTTAAGCCGGTAAGTATTCTGATAGATAAATTCCTCTTCTGCCTTATCTGCCGGCAGCATCTCCAGATTGCGTTCTTTCCGAAAATGGGCGAGAACTTCGGGCTTCACGCGCACAAAGTACCGTTTCACCTGAGGAGGCTTTACCTCAAGTCCCGGCATATCCCTGTAATCGTCAATGGTGTCCAGGAACGATTCATGGTCGACACGGAAGTGGGGACGGATAAAGCGTGCTTCCATCTCGGGTAATACCGATTCATCGAGAAGGGCAATCTGAAGGAGAAAATCATTATCCAGTATCTCCTGGCTTACACCGAGTTTGTCCGGGGTTAAACCTACAGCGGCAAGACCGCCGCCCTTTCCGTTACCACGATTGTGCATCTGCACCGAAGGCTCATATATATGCCGCCCGCTCACCGGTATGCTGCAGGCAAACCCCGTGACGCCGCAACCGCCTTCCTCTGCCTCTATGCCACCCTGTTTCACAAGGTTCCCGGCATCCCGGAGATGGTAACGTGCATCAATCATTGCCTGAGCTATGTTTTTATGTCTCATGTCAAAACCTCTCAAGTTCTCCTTCAATCTCTTCCTGTTTTATATAATCAAGGTGGGCGAGAACATCGAAACGCCCCACCAGCTCTGATACGCTCTTCATGCCAAGCTTCTTCAGTATAGCAATAAGCTGATGGCGCCATGCCATATACATATTGATGATGCGCTGGCTACCCCATTCAAGTTCCATAAGGCCCGTAAGTTCTTCGTCCGTTGTGGCAATGCCCCGTGCGCAACCCCGGCCCGATTCACAGTGGTGACAGCGGATGCACTCAAGGGCAACAAGATCGGCAGTACCGAGGCAAACTCCATCGGCGCCCATGGCAATAGCCTTTGCCATGTCATAGGCCGTGCGAATGCCACCGCTTGCTATAATCGTTATCTTGTCCCTGATCCCTTCTGTCAGGAGGAATTTGTGAACCTTGGGAAGTGCGTACTCAATGGGCATGGCGATATTCTTTTTTGCTATATCGGGGGCAGCGCCTGTCCCGCCGTAGCTTCCGTCGAGTTGAACAATATGAGCTCCGGCATAGTAGCTTCCCACGGTTACCATATCCACATCGGTAGGTGTCGATACCTTCACCGACACGAGGGCCTTGGAATTGGTCTCCTTAATCCAGTCCACATGTTTCTTGTGATCTTCAACCGAGTAAACGCTGTGGAACGGAAAAGGGGAAAAGAGCGCACTGCCTTGTACGGCCTCGCGCATCTGTGCAACACGGGGGGTCACTTTATCTCCCAGCAGGTGTCCGCCGAGACCGGGTTTTGCACCCTGGGCATATTTGAACTCCACAATACGGACCCTTTTGATCGTTTCTTCCCGTACACCAAAAAGTCCGGTTGCTACCTGTGTAATGATGTGGTCGTCGTAGTCCATGAGCTCTTCAGGGTAGCCCCCTTCACCAGTGCAGCAGAAGGTGCCCAGCGCTACGGCAGCCCTGACACGGGAAAGCATCGTTATGATACTTACCGAGCCGAAAGACATGCCCCCCAAATAAAAGGGCACGGGAATCGTTATCTTTGGGCGGGAATCGTCCGAACGGTTCAACTCGATTGCTGTCGATACGTCCTCAAATCCCTCCTCGTTCCCCCTGTTTTCCTTTGGGAATATGAAACGGAGTTTATCAAAGCCGCCCTCTGAATCACCCGTTTTGTAATTCAAGTCCTGATGCGGAATCTCGCCGGTCTCTGCCATATGCCAGGTGCTGGCAAGGAGGTCGCCAGTCCACCGTCTGTCACCCAGTATCTCAAAGGCAGGATTGACCGTCACGGTGATGGCCTTTTCAGGACACCTGTTTACGCAATAGAATTCGTTTGTGCTGCACGTAAACCCGGTACAGAAATGGTCACAGGCCGCCTTCGGCCATTTTGCACCTTTTTTATAGACACCATAAGGGCAGAGCTCAATACATAACCCGCAGTTGTTACAGGATCTGTTTATTGCAATGCGGTATCTGCCAAGGGCATTCCTGAAGCGGCTCGGGATTTCCTTTACACTTGGAAAATCAAATTTCTGCGGTTCGAATGACATTAGCTCAACCCCTTTTGCCCATAGTGGCGAAGATTTCTTTTTCGAGGTCTTCAAAAAACATGGCACGACCCATCTCGCCCCGTAAGCGCCGCACCTCGCGCATTCCCATAGCGCCCAAAATTTCAAGAAGCTGGTTATGCCACCCTGCCATAAGGTTCCTTATTCTCGCGGAACCCCAGGCAGGATCAACCTGGTCAATTTCTACGGGACATGCAATACCTTCTTTACAACGGCGGCAAACCCTGCACTCCATTGCTACGAGAAGCGGTATATCTATTGTAAGCGCATCGGCTCCACATATAATCAGTTTCGCCATATGCTCTGCCATGGCAATACCTCCGCTTGCGATGAGTGTGATCTGATCACGTACCCCTTCCTCCACTAAGCGAAGGTGGATTTCCTTCACGCGTTCTTTTATAAAGAGCGGTTGATCGACCTCTTCAAGACCGTATTCATCGGCATAAAGATGAAGGACCTCGGCCCCTTCCTGTCCGGTAAGTTGAAGCGCCCGTTCTGATGCCTTTGAGTTTAATGGCATTCTAATAATAACCACGAGCTGCGGATTTTCCTCTTTCAGCATGGCCTGGACAGCCATAGCGTTCTCACTGTCCGGTATCTCAATCATACGGAGTCTTTTAATCAGTTCAGGGGGAAGATTTTCCGGCTTCCCATCAACATGAACAATGATATGCGGGAGATATTTTTCCAAATCAGGGGTGAGGTCTGACTGCCTGACCACGGTAAAAGTGCCCAATGATTGTGCGCACTCAAGGAGTGAAAGGTTTATCTTTTCGCGTGGAGGAGACCATGGCAATATGTCAAAAATGACCGGCAATGGTATCTCTACAAGGGGCGGAGCAGGAGAAACAATCGATCCGTCAGGCCCGAACTCAAGGAACATGAGCTTACGACCCAGGTCAACGTTTGTGCTGATATATTCGCGTCCGTGGATGCCGTCCCGTGTGGGCCGAACAATCTCGGACATATCTGTCCACATGGCGTCAAATCCTGGACCGGAGAACGGACCACCATAGCCGCCCCCTGAGACCGGTATTCGGCCTGTCTCTGCTTGAAACCAGAGGCTTGAGATAATCTCCGGCGTCCAGTAATGATCCCCTAAAACCTTATAGGTGGGGTTAAGGCCCTTCTGAATCAGCCTGTTAGGACAGTTTTGCACGCACCTGAAACAGTCCTGACACTCACTGTCAAGGGTATCGAGCATCTGTCGGGTATCGAGGTTCCGTTTTTCATAGACTTTATAAACGCACTCTTTCTTTACGCACCGGGCACATCTAAGACATCCTTCCTCCCAGGCTATTACACCGGATTTTGTAATAGCCTGGAATCTGTTAGGTACCGGTGATGTATGGATATTGTATTTTGGAGGCATATCGTCACTCCTCTTACACTTGGGGCCGTGGAAAAAGTTTGGCCGCTTCTATTAATTGTGGAACCGCTTCTTCCCACTCGATCGCCATGATATGGACCCCGTGAACGCCCTGGGCCTCTTTCAATGCCTGGATGGTCTCAATAGCTATCTTAAGCCCCTCCTGACGCTGTTCCCTGGCCGGTATGGATTTCATCCGGTTGATTATCTCATCGGGGACATCCATGCCTGCCACCTGTTTACTCATAAATTCTGCCATACGGGCAGATTTTAACGGCGTGATACCGCCCAATATATACACCTTTTCGTCAAGGCCAAGGTCTCTGACCTTATCCATCCACTCATTGAAGCGTGTGAGATTGTATATGCACTGTGTCTGGATAAACTCTGCACCGGCCGCCACCTTTTTGCCAAGGCGGATTGCCCTGTACGCAAAAGGATCGGCAAAGGGGTTTGCAACAGCTCCGATAAAAAGGCGTGGCGGCTCTGAAAGCTTGTCTCCTCCGAGTATTACACCATTATCCCTCATCTGCCGGACAAGCTGTATTAACTGGACAGAATCTACATCAAATACCCCTTTTGCCTGGGGTTGATTGCCGAAAGACTGGTGGTCGCCGCTCAAACAGAGGACATTGCGGATACCGAGTGCAGAAGCGCCAAGTATATCAGACTGGAGTGCAATACGGTTACGGTCCCGTGTTGTCATCTGGAGCACAGGGTCAAGCCCTTCCTTTTTCAGGAGCACACAGGCGGCAAGACTGCTTAAGCGCACAACACCAGTCTGGTTGTCTGTTACATTTACGCTGTCAACAAAACCCTTCAGAATCTTTCCCTTGGACTTTATGACCTTCGGATCAGCTCCCTTGGGAGGGCCGCACTCTGCGGTAACAGCAAAATGCCCTTTTTCTAAAACCCTTTTGAGACGACTATCGGTTTTCATATGCTCTGGTCCTCCCTGTGGATTTTCCTGGGTCCCTTGCCCTGCTGCTTTGACCAGTCTGCAGGAGGATAGACGTTTTGCAGAAGGTCAAGCCTGCCTGCCTTATCAAGACGTTCAATGATGAGCTGCCATGCGCAGGGGGCATCGGGATCTGTCTCGCATTTGCCGTCTTTCGAACCACCGCAGGGGCCGTTAAATAACCCTTTGGCGCAGCGGGTAATGGGGCAGACCGCAGCAAAATAACCAAGTTTACAGTCGCCACAGGCACGGCAATTCTCTATCCAGAGCCCTGCTTCTTTTGTCTGACCGATAAAGGTGGTATTCAGTGCAGGAAGAATAATTACACCCGCGAATACATCGGCCAAAGCCTGAACACCTGCACCGCATCCAAGTGAGAGGATTGCATCGAACTGGCCGACAAGGCCGGTCAACTGGTCAATAAATTCATAGACGCACTGGCGGTCTAACGTAATCTCATTAACCTCTATCCTTCGCCCTTCCATCTTTGCGTCCATGCGGAGCGCCGAAGCAAGAAGCCCCACTTCCTTTTCACCGCCGGAAGCACACTCGGCCACGCAGCTTCCGCAGCCGGCCACAAGAATCTTCTTGTAAGGTGCAATCATTTCCTTGATTTCAGATAAAGGTTTTCTTTCCGCTGTAATCATACGTTTACTCCTTTAGTATTAGCGTGGAGCATGGAGCGTTTAGCCCCCGCTCTGCGAGCCCCCACTGCGTGAGGACAGGAACAGGCGTAGAGTCCTTATGCCTTCTGAACGCTATCCGCTATACGCTCTACGCTGTTTTTTGCCGGGTTTGGGCCAAAATCAGTTTCGCGTGCAAGGAATTCACGTGCCCTCTCGTTGATGGTCAACTGATCACCCTGTATCGCCTGAATCAACTCAAGCCGCTGAGGTTCAAGCCCTATTTCCTCGATTAATCCCTGAGCAAAGGCAAGGCGTTTCCTGGCACGGAGATTCCCTTCGTGGTAGCGGCATGCACCTTCAGGACAAATGATGAGGTATACCTTGTCTGCACCTGTTTCGAGGGCACGCAGCAGATGAAGCGGTTCAATGCGGCCGCTGCAGGGAAGAGGGAAAAATTTAATCCTTGAGCCAAGCTCTCTTTCGAGGACACGACGGTTTGCGTCCTGGTTCGCATCGAGTTGCTGGCAGAAAAAAATCGTAATGTTCAGTCCCGCACTTTTTTGATCCATAATATTTAATCCTCTGTATATCCTTTGTATATCCTTCTTTCAGGGACAAAAAAAGCGTCCTTTTGGACGCCTCTGTCAGTTCTTTCTTAGACACCTCGTTGTGTCGAGGTATTCCTTTAACATTTTTCTACAAAATCTGTCAATCAAATATTATTTGCGGTTAACAGCCAATAAAACAAGATCAGACATATTTTGCTGACATAAAGGCGTGTTCTTTTATGCTCCACCATAGAAGCTTCTTCTTTTTAGCATTCTTTTCATCCTCAACGAACAATTTCATGACCCTTTTTATCCGGAGTGCCGATTCAACGAGACCCTTGAAATTGAGAAAAATCTGTTTTGCCTGTTGTTCAAAATCATCCCTCATCTTCTCCGTATCCCTCATTATCTTCTCAATATCGACCTTCCCCGCCTCGTCTTTCATCCATGCCTCTATCATATCATTTGTAACTTCTATATGGAATTGAAGGCCGTAAACATTATTTTCAATCCTGAATGCCTGGTTCCTGCATTTCTTTGATTGCGCTAAAAGCATGCCGTTGGCAGGTAATTCAAATGTATCTTCATGCCATTGAAAAACAGGGATATTTTTTGGCAACCCCCGGAACAGTGAATCCTTCTGTCCTTCCTTTGTAAGTGTTACGTGGTACCAGCCTATCTCTTTTTCGGATGCTTTTGTAACGGCTGCGCTGCATGTTTTTGCTATCAGTTGAGCGCCAAGACATATGCCCAGCATGGGAATTTCTTCTATCAGTGCTTTTCTTATGAGCTTTTCCTCTTCTTTCAGAAAAGGATAGTTTTCCTCTTCGTCAACGTTCATCGGTCCGCCAAGGATAACGACAGCCGAAACATCATGGAGGGAATCAGGCAATTTTTCGCCGTTACCTAGTTCTATGGTGCGGAGTTCCCAACCGTCATCTCTGAAAAACTGACCGATGAGTCCTGGGCCTTCTTGCGCTATATGTTTTACAATTAAAATTGTTTTGTCCATATCTACCCTCCTGAAAGGTCTTAGGGACTGATAAATCATACGCTGTTGACTATTTTGAACGGCGTTGTTCGATTTGCTTGAATTACCCTCTGAGGTCGGTGAGGGAATAAGATTTACACACCGATGTGTAAATATGCTTAACGCAAATTTACAAGTAAATTAATGTTATATTTGGTAACCGACAAAAATTTGTTGCATTTTTATAACATTTAAAAGAAATAGAAAAGCAAGAAATGAATTTCCGTCCTAATTTGCCCCTCTATAAGAAATTTACACAATTATGTTAGCAAAACTCATTAAAAAATAAAGTGGTAGTTAAATTGATAAAGTATGTTTTAATTTTTTTCTTGACATTTCATTTTAGCTCCACCATACTTTTTCTCAGGGGTTAGTAATGAGAGACAATATTCGGGAGTTGCAGATTCTTGGGAGTAAGATCAAAACCTTTCGGCTCAGCAGGAAACTTAAACTTTCCGATCTTTCCGAGCATTCATCATGTACAAGCGCCTATATCTCGCAGATTGAGCGGGGTCTGGTAAGTCCATCTATATCGGTCCTAAAAAATATTGCCAACGCCCTCGGGGTTCGCCTCGTAGACCTGTTTCTCACTGATGACCAACAAGAAGATGATGTTATTGTAAGAAACGGTCATGGGTACGAAATACGATACCCGCGAGGGGATTCGTCCATCTATCTTCTTGTCAAGCACCTTGATGGTAAGTTTATGGAACCGCTGATAAAGATACTGAAACCGAAGGAAGGCAGTGACGGCCTATATTCCCACAACGGCAGTCAGGAATTCGGATATGTGCTTTCGGGAGAATTCGATTTAATGATTGAGGAGAATGTTGACACCTTGAGGAAGGGTGACAGTTTTTATTTTAACTCAAGCCGGCCTCACGGGTTCGTCAACAATGGAGAGGAAGTGGCAGAGATACTGTGGGTAATTAGCCCACCAACCTATTAAATAAACTTAAGGAGGGTTTTATGAAGAGGTGTTCAGTGTTGCTTTTTGTTTTTAGTCTGGTATTATTGTCGACTTTTGCCGTATCGTTCGCAGCGGAAGATATTAAGCTTGGGGTTTTACACTCCCTGACAGGGCCATTCGCTCCGGCCGGTGGTCTTTCCGGACAGAGAGGCTCTTTGGTCGCAATCGACATGATAAATGCAAGAGGAGGGGTGGCAGGGAAATATAAGGTAAAGGCTGTAGAGGCCGATGCCCAGAGCAACCCGGAAGTAGCGATCCGTGAAGCGGAGAGGCTTATATCTGTTGAAAAAGTACCTGTTATTGTCGGGGTTTTTTCAAGTTCCATTGCAGTGCCTCTGGCTCCGATTGCCGATAAGAATAAGACCATCTTCTGGATCACCATCGCCATTTCCGATAAAGTCCTTGAAGACAGACACCTGAAATATGTTTTTCGTATCCAGCCAATGGGTTCCCAGTGGGGTAACTCCTCCGTTGATATGCTGTCCGAGATTTACGGAAAATTTGGTTACAGCAATCCGAACCAGGTAAAATTGGCTGTTGCTTATGAGGATGGACCGTATGGAACGATCGTATCGAAGGCAAACCTCGACAGGGCAAAGAAATATCAGATGTCTGTCGGCCTTACCGAGGCTTACACCCATACTGCGAAAGATCTCTCATCTTTGATCCTTAAGGTAAAAAGGGCCAAACCTGATGTGGTGCTCCATACCGGCTACTTCCCCGATGTGGTACTCTTCCTCCGGCAGTCAAGAGAGCTCGGTCTTAAGTGGAAAGGCCTCATAGGCCACGGTGCGGGTTACGCCAATTTTCGTGAAATGGAAAAATCCCTGGGGAGGTCCATGGTAAACTATGTATGCAATGTAGACCCTGCCCCTGCGCAACTCCTTGATTTAAAAAAGCTTAAACCTGGCATAGGTGATTTGATTGGTGAATTCCTGAAGAGATACAAGGAAAAATATAAAGAATCCGACCCGGAAACCCATGCTACGCAAGGTTTCTCGCATACATGGGTTCTCCTCAACAATGTTATGCCTGTGGCACTGGAGAAATATGGAAAGATCACACCGGATACGATACGGCAGGCAGCCCTCGATCTCGATATACCTGAGGGTGGAACACCAAGCGGCTACGGGGTTAAATTTGCACCCCCCGAACACAAGTTTGCCGGGCAGAACCTGAGGTCTTATCCCGTGGTAAGCCAGTGGGTCAATGGCAAGGTGGAGATCGTATGGCCGGCAACCTTGCGGACAGCCGAACCCAAGCTCCCGATACCCGCAGATTCTCCATATGCGGTAAAATAGTGTAGGTGGAACCGGAGGGCGAGGTAAAACCCGCCCTCCGGATTTTAACGAGAGGTCCGTTAATGCTGCAAATTAAAGAGATTGTGAAAAACTTTGGCGGTGTACGGGCGTTAAGTGATGTCTCCTTTGGGGTGGAGAAAGGCGAATTTGTAGGCCTCATCGGACCCAACGGTTCAGGCAAGACCACCCTTTTTAACATCATATCCGGAGCATATAAACCTACGTCCGGGCACGTGATATTCGAAGGCCATGACATGACTGTCCTTACCCCTGATCGCATATGTCACGCGGGGATAACCCGCACCTTCCAAATTCCTCGACCCATCAAGGGCATGAGCATTCTGGACAACGTGCTCCTGGGTCTCGTCTTTGGCAATGCCGAGCGACCCAAGAAACATGCCCATGAAGCCATGAAGGATGAAGCAGAGAAACTGATCAACTTCGTAGGACTAAAGCTCGACAAAGATGCCATGCCGGACAAACTTACCGCCGTCGACCTCAGAAAGCTCGAACTGGCAAAGGCCTTGGCTACAAAGCCGAGACTCCTTCTGGCCGACGAAATCTTAAGCGGACTGAACCATGACGAACTGGGAGAGGCATCAACCGTCCTTAAAAAAATAAGGGAAGAGATGGGCATCACCATCATCTGGGTCGAGCATATACTCTCCGTTCTCATGAGTCTCGTGGATCGGGTGGTGGTCTTTGATTACGGACGCCTGATTGCAGACGGGACACCTCAATCGATAGCAAATGATGCGAGTGTACTGGAGGCATACCTTGGCTAAGACTAAAGAAGGAAGGAAGCTACCGTGTTAAGCGTTCAGAATGTCAGTGTTTTCTATGGTGAGTTTAAGGCGCTCTCCAATGTCTCCCTCGAGGTCAAGTCCAAACAGACCACTATTGTTCTCTGCCCGAACGGATCCGGAAAGACAACCCTTATGAAGGCTATCTCCGGACTTGAGCGGATACGGAGCGGCGAAATCTATCTCGATGGCGAGCGGGTCGACACGAAAGAGGCACATGAGATAGCAGCAACAGGAATAGCCCTGGTGCCCGAGGGG